>JAITOG010000003.1 GCA_031290075.1 Holosporales bacterium
TTATAAAAAAATGTATAAATAATATCCATAACTATTGGCCTTTAAATTACTATCAATCAATTCAATATACACAGCTTTTTGACTTTTTGTTATTCTTTTATTTGGTAGTGTTGTAAGGCATTCTCTATGTGTACAAACTTAACCTCATTAACAATCCCAGATAGTGTAGCTAATTTGAAAATTGGTTATTATGCATTCTATGATTGTTCAAGCTTAGCCTCATTAACAATCCCAGATAGTGTAACTAATTTGGAAATTGGTAGTTTTGCATTCGGTAATTGTCCAAACTTAGCCTCATTAGAAATTCCAGGTAGTGTAACTGATCCTTCGGGAATTGATGAGAATGCATTCGTTGGTTCAAGCTTAAACTTAGTAACAATTTCTGATACAGCCCACAGTACATTAAAGGTTTTATTTTACAATGAAGGTATTAATATTATAAACAGCATTTTAGAAGCAGCCCCACCTACATCGGGTGATGACGATTACACATTGGATTTTAGCGAATTAAATCCACAAATCAGCTTCAATGATTTAGGTGGTTTAACTATGGAAAGTAATACTCGTTGGATAATAAAGATTAGTAATGAGGCAGAATACTACTGGAATGGTGAAAATTGGGTACAATTTAATGATGAAATAGAATCAATTGATGATGGAGAAACAAAATTAGGTAATGAAGAATCAGAATCAATTAATGATGAATCAGAATCAATTAATGATGAAATAGATTTAATTGATGATGAAATAGAATCAGAATTATCAGAATTAAGTGATGATGAAGAATAGAATTAGGTGATGGTGAAGAAATATAATTTGGCAATGAAGAAGAAGAAATATAATTTGGTCCACTTTTACTCCACCTTATTCTTAAAGTCAACCGTTTTTTTTGAAAGATAAAAAAAAATGAGCAGAATTTGTATATACCCAAACCCCAAAAAATTGCGGATTTTATTGCTGCCAGTCCTTGAACCCCAAGAAGTTTGAATCCGCAATTTTTTGGGGTTTGGGTATATGCCTCACTAAAAAATCGGAGTTAGGGATTAAAATAAAATCATGCAGAATGATTATTTATACTTTTTTACAAAATAAACTTTTTTAAGTTCAGATCCTGTTTTGATTCTTGCAATTTATCGTCTATCCATTCTTTTGTAATACGAACGGTTTTCCCTTTATAACTATCTGCATCAAAATTCAAATCTTCTAGCAAATTTTCAATAACTGTATAAAGACGTCTGGCTCCAATGTTTTCCGCTGTTTCGTTAAAGTGCGCAGCAGCATCTGCTATTCCTTCAATAGCGGCGTCATCAAATTGAACATCAACCTCTTCCGTTGCCAAAAGCGCTTGAGATTGAAATATCAAATTAGTTTCTGGCTCTTTTAGTATTCGAACAAAATCATCGCGCGTTAAAGGCAAAAGGTCTACACGGATTGGTAGCCTTCCTTGAAGTTCTGGCAATAAATCAGATGGTGAAGAAATCTGA
Organism: Holosporales bacterium; assembly: GCA_031290075.1. GTDB lineage: Bacteria > Pseudomonadota > Alphaproteobacteria > BNTO01 > BNTO01 > JAITOG01. Next base: position 1,485 of record JAITOG010000003.1, read on the forward strand.
AAAGCACCAGAGGCAATAAACAGTATATGGTCCGTCTTTACTTGCCCATATTTTGTAGCAACTGTTGTTCCTTCAATAAGTGGCAAAAGATCACGCTGAACCCCTTCTTGACTAACAGAAGCTCCTCCTCTTTGATTCTCGCGCCGAACGCAAATTTTATCAATTTCATCGATAAAAACAATACCATTCTCCTCAACAGCATTAATTGCATTTCTAGTAACTTTTCCTTGATCTATCAGCTTTTCAGCCTCTTCTTGAATCAAAACTTTCATAGCCTCTTTTACAGTCATTTTCTTTAAAACTAGTTTATCTTTACCTAAAAATTGAGAAAAAACATCACCTAAATTTGCAATACCTACTTGCGGCATTCCTGGAATCTCCATAATTGGTGCAGAAGGAGTTTCACATACTTTGATATCTATTAATTCTTCATCAAGCTCACCATCATAGAGTTTCTTTTTAAAGCGTAAACGCGTTTCTAAGTTAGCCCCCTGCCCTGTTAGCACATTCAAAATTCTATCTTCAGCTACTTTTTTAGCATTAGATTTCACTTCTGCATGCATCTGTTGACGAACCATATTAATGGCTATTTCCATCAGGTCGCGGATAATTTGCTCAACATCGCGCCCAACATATCCAATTTCCGTAAATTTTGTTGCCTCTACCTTTATAAAAGGAGCCTGAACTAATTTTGCTAATCTACGAGCAATCTCCGTTTTCCCAATACCTGTAACTCCAACCATTAAAATGTTTTTAGGCAAAATTTCATCCTTTAAGGAATCCACTATATTCATTCTGCGCCAACGATTTCGAAGTGCAATAGCAACAGCCTTTTTGGCTTCATGCTGGCCAACAATATATCTATCCAATTCAGCAACAATTTTTTTAGGTGTTAAATTTTCCACAATAAAAACTACACTTCTACTATTCTCTCTGAAAGAATAGCATTAAACACATTATTTGACAGCAAAAAATCGTATGTATATGTTTAAATGAAGATGGAAAAAGTTGTCAGAAATGTCCTTTTTGACTTCTCAAAAAAAAGGACAAACATTTCTTAATTTGAAAATATGGATGTTGAAACATTAGTATAAACATCCCCTTTTAAAACTCTTTAAAAGCTTTTTCACTACAACATTCTGCTTTCTTCAGCTCTTTCTAAGAGAATCTAATTAAATCAGAATCACACAGCACCATATTTTTTCTTTTTCGTCGTCGCTATACCCAAACCCCAAAAAATTGCGGATTCAAACTTCTTGGCTTTCAAGGATTGGCAGCAATTAAAATCCGCATTCTTTGGGACTCTAGTATATACTGGGGCCCCCCAAAGAGTGCGGATTTTAATTGCTGCCAATCCATATACCACAATGGATCCGGGACCAAGTATCAGTTAATCTGCAGGCTTGAAGTACGACGAATGGGGGTAATATTTGCATTTCCTATAGCAGTACTTAACATGCGGGCAATTTCAGTATATCCAAGCATATCAGCTATATGAAGTGGTGTACCTCCATCAGTATTTTCAGCATTTACAT
>JAITOG010000110.1 GCA_031290075.1 Holosporales bacterium
AATGCAGCAAGTAAAAGGTCTGCAGCTTGTCCCCTTGTTATACCTATTGAAGTATAGCCGCAATCACCATCACCAGGAACTTCAAATTCAATGAACCTATCAATGTTTTCTGGTAATAACTCTTGATGATCAGAAATTAATCTCTTCTCAACTTGTTTTCCAGTTTTTTTAATATTTTTCCCATTTATATTTTGCACTCCTTTTTCCGGATCAATACGGGGATTTCCTCTTATTCCTGTCAAAACTGCTTCTACACTTTGGGGGAGAACACGAGGACCAGCAGCTTCAATTTTATTACAAATATTAAAGCTAATTGCAATAATGCAAAAATGTATAATTGTTTTCATCTTTGTAAATCCTTTTTTAAATACTTTGTCTATACTTAAAGTATAATAAAAAAATATAAAAAAAGCTATACTATAAAAATATAATAATTGAAATTTTCAAAAAATCAAAAATCCTTATTTTTTAAAGAATTGTTGCTTTATTATTAATTCCGCAGTAGTTATAATTTATAGTAAATTTCATATATATTTCCATTTTATGCATAGAAACCTTGCCTTAGAGTTGCTTAAAAATTATTCATCAGTAGATCCTTATGAGCAGGAGGATCTTCAAAAAATGCTAGATTTTATTGCTAAAGAGCTAAATTGTTTTGATAACTCATGCGAGAGTGGGCATTTTACAGGAAGCTGTTGGCTGGAAAGTTTTGATGGAAAAGCTGCTCTGCTTACTCATCATAAAAAATATGGAGAATGGTTTCAATTAGGAGGACACGCTGATGGTAATCCTGATTTGCTTAGTGTTGCCTTAAGGGAAGCTCGTGAGGAATCCGGTTTTTCTAAAATTGAGTTAGTTCAAGCAGGAATTTTTGATATAGGGGTTCATCCTAATCTTCCAGAAGATAAAGGTTTTCCCGTACATTATCATTACGATGTTCGCTTTTATTTAAGAGCTGCGAAGGATGAGCCTTTCATTGTTAGCGAAGAATCTTTTTCTTTGAAATGGATTTATAAAAATGAGGAAGATAAAATTCCCAATAATTACGATGTTAAGCGAATGTTTAAAAAATGGAAAAATATGCAACCATAACAATTTATACCAAAATTCGAGTTAATAAGTTAAGAAACTGTTTTCATGGATATTTTAACTAAGGGTTTAAAGGAAAAACGGAGCGCAGAACCTGAGTGTACTAAATAACTGTGTTCACATTTAACTTTTCGGCCTTTGAAGGCTCTGCAGCGCAGAGGCCCAAAATTGTAAAAATCAATTAATGAACAGGGTTAATGTACATGAGGGGCGTTAGGGGAAATCTGTGATTTCCCCCAAACCTCATGAGGATTCGAGCCCCGGATTTTACGTAAAAAACACCAGTTAAAATAATCCATGAAAACAGCAAAAAAAATATTTTTAGCGACAGCAATAGTGGTAAGTACTTTCTAGAAGAGGAAGCATGCAATTTAAGGTTCTCTCAAGAGAGACAAATCTTCCTTCTATATGACCAAAAGAGTTACTAAATTCAGCTGCTAATTCATGACGAAGCGAAGTAATTTGATCTGTTATACTTGGAAAATCTCCACTACCAGAATCGCTTCCTAAATCTGTTCCAAGTCTCTCTACCAAATCAGCGTATACCTCATCAATTCTTCTAATAAGACCGTCACCTATGCCATCTTGTATTATATCAGTTAAAGGTTTACTAACAATCGACTCAAATGGATCATTTGGATCAAATGCCCCACCTTCACCAACTTTAAATATCTCCCTTAGTACTTCACTATCTAGTTCTTCATATAATCTTTGAGTTGCAAAAGCTCTGCTCCTTAGGTCTATTAAAGATCTTTCAATTCCAGTTGCAATACACCCATCAAAAACATGCTCAATTGGTGGATAAGTGAAATTATTACCTTCTTCTTGTCCTTCTGAAGTTCCTGTAAGAATAGTTCTAATTTGTGCTAGCTGGTTATCTATTTCTCCTATCAATCCCTCAAGTTGCAAGGAAATATTCCCATCAAAGTAAACAACAGCTTCTCCATTAAGTCTGGTACCACCAAACAAATCTTCCCACAAAGAAAGATCATATTCTTTTGTCTCCGATGGGGTATATTGATCTCCGTCTTCAATATACAACTGTACTTCTTTTGAAATTGGCTCAGAAATAGCATTATAAATACTTTCTATTGTATTACTGTAATTTTCAGAACTTGCGGTTCTGTTAAGATGAACGCGCATATTGTTAATAAGATCCCTGAGGGAGTAATTCCCACTCTTAATGTTAGTATCTATCTCTTGAAAAAGAAGGCCATATTCTGCATTTCTTGTAGAAATATCGCGAATCATATCATTTAAAGAATCAAAAGCCACATCTAGTTGTAGGTACGGTTCACAAAAATCAACAAATAACCTTCCTCCAATAGCCGCTCTATTAATATCTACTTGATCTTGATTTAATTTCAATTTAGCAGATATTCCAAATGGAGCGGAATCGAGAGAAGGGAGTCTAGCTGATTCTTGGTCAGCAAATCCCCTTGAAAAAGGTAGTATTGATAATAAAAGTAATGACCTGAAAAATTTTGAATTCATTTTGTCCTCATTAAAATAAAAAATCCATTTACTATTAAAATATAGAATAATAGTATTAATATTTAATTAAATAATGGTTTATATATTATTAACTTAATGATTTTTTTTAAAAAAAGTATTAATAATAGGCTGAATTCCTAATAAAAAGGCAATAGAATATTGGCACTATTTTTTTTCGAAGATGGTTTGGAGGGAGAAAATAAATTTAGATAATACAATTATCAGATTTTTACTCAAAATTTAAAAGCCCAACGATTCAGCCTGTAAATTCATTGATGAACGGTCACTCACCAATAATTCGATATGACTAATTTACTTAATCACATTTTGATAATACACATCAAAAATATATGAGGAGTCTAATGCGGATTTTAATTACTGCTAATCCCTTGAACCCCAAGAAGTTTGAATCCGCAATTTTTTGGGATTTTGAGTATAAAACACCAATTAAAATAATCCATGAAGACAGCTTCTTATAAGATTTTTTGCCTTACATAAAAAAACTCCCCATTAACCATTTTTAAACATTTCTTTTCTACTCTAAAAATAGGTTTTGTTTTTAGAAGCTGTCTTCATGGATTATTTTAATTGGTGTTTTTTACGTCAAATCCGGTGCTCGAATCCTCATGTATATCTAATACACTCCGGTTCTGCGCTCCGTTTTTCCTTAAAAACCCTCAGTTAAAATATCCATGAAGACAGCTTCTT
>JAITOG010000093.1 GCA_031290075.1 Holosporales bacterium
GGTCCAAGTATATATCTAATACACTCCGGTTCTGCACTTCGTTGCTCCTTCAACTTTGCTAGAAAAAATTGGTTTCGAAGAAAGTCTAGTATTACCTGCTATACTGGGGCCTCCAAAGAATGCGGATTTTAATTGCTGCCAATCCCTTGAACTCCAAGAAGTTTAAATCCGCAATTTTTTGGGGTTTGGGTATATAATTAATTAGGCTAACAATTTCTTTATACTTGGAGACCATGCTAAATCACGTGGTGTATCTCCATTAGTATTTTTAAGAGTTTTATTTGCTCCAGCAGCAAGTAATACTTTAACAATTTCTGTACGCCCCAAACGAGCTGCAAAATGAAGTAGTGTCCATCCACCATAACTAGTATCTTTATCTGCTCCAGCAGCAAGTAATACTTTAACAACTTCTGTATGCCTATTAGTAGAAACTGCTTCATGAAGTGGTGTATGTCCACAATTATCTATTTTTGCTCCAGCAGCAAGTAATATTTTAACAGCTACTATATTCTCTCTATAAGCTGCTCTATGAAGTAGGGTATTTCCATGAGAATCTTTAGCATCCTTCTTTTTAGAAAATAATTCCTTAGCATATTTGTATCTTCCTTCATCAATTGCAGTAAAATATTGATATACATCTTCTTTAGTAAGAACAGGAGCAGCATTGTTTCCCCAACACCATCTCCAAAGAGAAACAATGCCTCTTTTGCATACTTCCAAAGAATTCCTAAATACTCCTTTAGGTTGTGTCATTTCTTGCTCCATTTCCTCTGCGAAATAAAATGTTCCGTAAGAAAAATTGCTTATCCCTAATCCCAATAATGAAACAAGCGCCATAGTTTTATAAAATCTTTTCATTTTATATCTCCTTTAAAATAATTAAACAAACAACTATACTAGTAATATAATGATGCTTCTTTTAAATTTCAAGTAAAAAATGAAAAAAGTTTTTTAAAAATCAAGAATAAAACATGTAATTCGCAAGTATTTATCTAAAATTTTATATATTTTAAAAATTTCAAAAGCATAATAGCTTCTTGTATACCCCCATTTTACTTGGCGAATATATCGAATTTTATTAAAAATTAAGTAAAATCTTATATAAAAAAATATTTTTTCTGTATGAAATATTTTAATTATTAAATTTATTACTTAAAAGGTAGATCATGAAATTAGTGAGGGAAATTGCGCATTCATTGTTTGGTCTCGTATCATTGCGGTATAATAATTAAAGACCAAGTTCTTCTGATCCACTTTTAATTTTTTAAAAATAAATTCGATTGGAGTCAATCCTTTTAAATTCCTCAACTAACCTCAAACGCTTTTAAAAAAGCTCTTAAAAAACCGTCTGGTGGTTAGTTCAATTTTAGTGAAATTCTTCCTGTCTTATCCAAATCGTAAAGCTTTTAAGCAAACTTGTAATAATTGCAGTTAATGGCATAACAAATATTGCTCCGCTTATTCCAAAGAGTGCTAGCATTGTTAGTATTGCAAAAAAAATCCATATAGGGTGTATTCCAACCTCATTTCCAACAAATTTTGGGGTTAGAAAATTTGATTCTGTTGAAGATCCAACAAAGTATATTAATATTATAAAAATCATAGGAAAAAGGCTAAGATTTTGCCCTAATCCAATAAAAAAGGCACACAAAAATGCAATTAACCCTCCAATAAATGGAATAAACGTAAGAATTCCACTTAATATTCCTATTAAAAAAAAAGGTTTTATTCCTAGTAACCCCAGCCCAATAACATATAAAGCCGCCATACATACACAAACTCTGGCCTGTCCACCAACTTGCTTCTTCAAAGAGGTTTTAACAGCTGGCATTGCAAACATAACAAAATCTAAAAATTTATTTGGAATATACATTTTTATTTTTACAGATATTTGAAGCCAATCTTTTAATATATAAAATGATAATATTGATATAATAAAGGCTGAAGAAAATACACCAATAATAGCCTTGGCGTGATCAAACAAAGAGCTTGAATAACGAATCAGAAATCTTGTGATAGTTCCAAAACTGTTCATAAGATATTCTTTGATTCTTGTTGAATTTATTTCAATTGGAATGTGGAGTTTTTGGGAAATTAAGTTAATTTTATTTGGAATCCAATCTGATATAAAACTAATAGTTTCGTTTATGTGTTCGCTGTAATAAACAAAATGTTTATGAATGTAAAATGATAAAACCATGAAAAAAACTATAATTGCTGATATTAAAATTAAAAGCAGCAAAGCTACGCTTATCATTCGTGGGATCCCAATATTTTGAAGCTTTTTCACATATGGATTTAATATTGCTGAGATAGTAAATGCAAAAATAAATGAAATTAAAACATGAGAAATTTTCCATAGAAATAGAGAAAAAAAAGATAAAACAATTATAGAAAGAATTGTTGCTCTAAAATATTTCTCATCAGAATAAAATTTTTGAAAAAAAGAGCTAATTTGCATTTTTTTCCTGTTCTTTAAAAGTATTCAATTGCTTAAAGAAGATTTTAGCATACGCAATTAAAGAACAAAAAGTTGTAATTAAAAATGGAACTATCAACAAAAAACCGATTATTCCCCATCCAAAAACTTCGTTTTCTAGTTTAGTATATCCAACTCCATTAACATACTTAGGTTTTTCAAGAAAATGCATAAGAAAATCAAGGAAAACAAAAAGGAATAAAAACGCCGTATTAAGTTTACTTACAAATATTGGTTTAATTTCTAGATTAATTTTTTTAATATACGCGATGATTACACCAATCAATATAAAAAAATCCCTTCCAACAGGGAGCCAAAAAAAAATCGAAGAAGGCCATTTTGTCATTCCAAACAATGCTAAAAGCGAGAAAAAAGTTAACATTTTGTCAGCAAAAGGATCAAGCAGTTTTCCAAGTGCTGACTGTTGATTGAACGTTCTAGCAATCCAACCATCAAGCCAATCTGTAACACTTGCTGCCGAAAAAAAAAGTAATGTTAGAAAGTATTCTTGTTTTCGGAAAAAATAAAAAACTAAAGGAGCTGCAACAATCCTGAAAACAGTTAAAATATTCGGAATTGTTACATTTTCCTTTAAAAAAATGTTTTTTTTAAACATTTTCCCTTTTTATCTCAGAATTTCTATTTGGCTGAAAAAGAAAGGAATCTCTTTTGCAGCTGTTTCTGGAGCATCTGAACCATGAACGGAATTGAAGGTTACAGATTCTCCAAATTCATATCTAATTGTCTCTGGGGCGGCATTGCTTGGATTTGTAGCTCCCATAACCTCACGATATTTGGCTATTGCTTCTTCCTCTTCCAAAACCTGAACAATAATTGGGCCAAGAGTCATAGCATTGCAAAGATCTTCATAAAAAGACCTTTCTGCATGAACAGCGTAAAAAGCTTGCGTTTGCTCTTTTGTTAAGCGATGCCTCTTTTGAGCTATAATTCTAAGTCCAGCTTCTTCTATTTTTGCATTAATCTGCCCTGTTAAATTCCTTCTAACAGCATCAGGTTTGATAATTGATAAAGTTTGTTGTATTGTCATAAAAAAAATATCTTCTTTAAATCCTTTTTTTCAGTTTATCAAAATGTTTTTTAAAAAACGATAATAACGAAAATAGACCAATTTATAAAAAAAATTATGGAAAATTTTCCAAAATTTTAAATTTTCAGAAAATTGGCCTGAAAAATCAGGCCATTTTTTAAATTTAAATAAGCTTCGTGTATATACTGGGGTCCCCAAAGAATGCGGATTTTAATTGCTGCCAATCCTTTTAAATCCAAGAAGTTTGAATCCGCAATTTTTTGGGGTTTGGATATAGTATTTTTTATTTTTCTTCTCTAAAAAATATTTTTACTAATATTGGAACAACAATTGCAGCTGATGCTTGAGATGCTGCAAACAACCAAAGTTGTATAAGAGATTCCTTTCCGTGAAAAATTGCTACACCGAAACTGCGTGCAAAATTCATAGAAGCATTTGTGAACGGAATTGTTAGTATCAATAAAGTTGTTAAAACACCAAAAAGTGCAATAGGAGCGCTTCCTGCTGGAACGTTAGGTCTTGTTACCATAATAACGGTAAAAATCAAAATACTAGTTGCAATAAATTCTGCTAGGAAACAAGGAAATACTCCCAAGTGTGTTGGAGAAAAATCTCCATATCCATTTAAGGCAAGTCCTACGGATACATCAATTGTTGAAGTTCCTTTTGCTAATAAGAAAAGACATCCTCCCGCTAACGTTGCGCCTAAAAGTTGAAAAATAATGTAAAAAATTGCATCTTTTAAAGAAGTTTTTCCAGAAAAAAGCAACGCTAAAGTTACTGCCGGGTTAACATGACACCCAGAAATTGGCCCTAAAGCATAAGCTGCAACCATTAATGCTAAACCAAAGGCAAAGCTTACGCCTAACCATCCTACTTGCCCTCCAGAAAATACGGCACACCCGCAGCCTATGAAAACTAATAGAAATGTTCCAACCATTTCACTCATACTTTTTTTAAAACTAGACTCCATAATAAAAACCAAAAATATTACTTCTCTAAAAAATCATTGCATATTTTTTATATTGAGCAAACTTAGTTTGAGAGAGGTGCAAGTTAATCATATATTTAGATAAATTTAGAACCTGTTTTTAAGGATATTTAACTGGTGTTTTTTACGTTAAATTCGGTACTATACCAAACCCCCAGGGCTTTTCAATTCTCGAATAAAAAATCCCCAAATGCGATAAAGTGTAGTATAAAAACAGATAAGGAAGTATTTATGGAATTATAATAAGAATGGTTACTTTAGCAAATGTTT
>JAITOG010000104.1 GCA_031290075.1 Holosporales bacterium
CTGGTTTAAAGTAAGCTGAAAATAATTTTTCTTTTATAATTTTCAAACTTCCTTCATTTTCTCTAAGGCTTCAAAAAACTGTTGCTCTTCTTCAATTTTCGGTAAATATTCTTTTAGTAAGTCGAAAGGATCTTTCTCTAGTTTTAATAAATCGCTTAGCCCATTTTGAAGCTGGCTAGGAATAGATCGTATAAAAGAATAAAGCGAAGATCCACCAAGGATTAAGTAGTATGCAAGTCTATAATTCATAATTAAAGATAAAGCTTTGTAAATACCAACAATTGTTGCACAGCGTTTTAAAGTATTAGTAATTAAATCCTTGTATTCTGGCTCTTTAAGTTTTTGCCACAAAATCTTTTGTTCTTTTCCTTCCAAAGCTTCGCTTACAGCTTCATTTTTTAAAATATCGCTAAGGTTACTAAAAAATTGTGGTAAAGCAAATGAAACACATAATTTAAGCGATGAATATTCTGGTAAGAAGCTTCTTAATAATTCTGTTAACACAGGAGTACATAATATTTCTGGAATAACAACCTTACTATTTGAAAAAATCTCAGAATAGGCATCTAAAAATTGAAATACTTTGTTATTTTTTTCAGCTGTAATAAAAGGTAATTTTTTTCCTCCATATGCAAGATTCAAAGAATTTGATTCTGATTTTTCAGACCAAACTAAACATGGTAAAATAGAAACAGATAAAGATATTGTAAAAAATAATTTTTTAAACATAAGACCCCCTAAATAAAATTTCCCCTGAACTGATTAATAGTAACAATGATTTATTAAAAAATTGTTAATTTTTCTAACATAAATTTTTAAGCATTACACTTTCTGTAATTAGCATTCCATGAATTAATCCATGAGTTAAGTGAATCAAATTACGAAGTTCCTCTTGTATTTTTTCACATTCTCCATGTACACCTTTTATTCCTCCTTCCAGCGCTGATACAAAGTTTTTTACGGAACTATGCATTGAAGTTGGAGAATCATTTAAGTTTAATGAAGTATTAATTCTATCCAAACTTTTTAATATTCGGTCCCAACATTTTTCATCTTTAATACAATCAGTAATAATATTTATCTCTTCTTTACGGCTATTAAAGTTTCCTGATATTGATTCATCTATTTCTATACCTTGCAATTTTGTTTTAAATAGTTCAATTTCTGACAATAAAGATTCTTTTGCTTCTTGAATATTTTCAACAGTTAAAAACGATTTTAATAAATTGCAATCTTCTTCATAATCACTATTTATGTAATTTTCTAATAAATCGATAATTTTTTTAAAAGAATCGAACATTTTTTCATTAATTATTCCTGAAGAATCAAAACTTGACTCATCATCTGTTCCAGAAGAATTAGAACTTGTTTTATCAAAACTTAAGTTTTCAATTTGAAAGTCAATGCAAAATTTTGTAATTACTCTTTGAAAAAAAGTTAATGCATCATTCATTTCAAAAAATGGAGAAAAAGGATCAATCAAAAATTCTTCTCCAATAACTTTTTTAATATTTTGAAGTAACCTTTTATTTACTAATTGTAAATAGGCTGGAAATGTTTCTAAATATTGAAAATCAATATTACAAAATAAACCTTCAATATTTAAAAATATTAGTAATAATAAACTTCTTTTTGACATTTTATACCTTTCATAATTTCTTTATCACCTCTCTCAGATTAACTTTGAAATGTTTAATTTTAAGTTAACAAAATTCATTATTGAAAACTGTGTTTCTCCCCCTCCTAATTTTACCAAAAATTAGTGCGCATATACTGGGGGCCAAAGAATGCGGATTTTAATTGCTGCCAATCCCTTGAAATCCAAGAAGTTTGAATCCGCAATTTTTTGGGGTTTGGGTATAATATACTCTAAACCTTATAAGAATACTTCATCTTACATACCTCTTTTTTTAAAAAAAATAATTGCAGCAAATAGTAGCCTTGATGTATTCCGGCAAACTTAGTACTTTGTTCCAAAAAGAATTATTAAAAGTAATACAACTTTTAAAAAGCTCTGTAAGAAGCTCTGAAGAGCTCATAGTATCGATATTGCAATTTTTTGTCCCCTTATATATTAAATACGACGATATACCAATAATACTTGCAGATTTTATTCCAGATATTACTTTTTGCTTCATAGTCGTCTTTCTAGGTACAAAAACAACTTCATTCTGAACAGCCTGCTCAGCTTGCAAATTAGACAATGGGAGTAACATAACTCCTAAAAATATAGTAAAAATTTTCATTTTTTCCTTCCTTATTTTAAATAAAAAACTAAACAACAATTAAGTCCATCAAAAAAAAACATATTTTTCAAGCCCCCCCGTATATCTAAATTTAAACATTCGCTTTGTTAAAAGCTGTCTTCTTAGATTATTTTGAAAAAGCTAATTTACCCATATTCTTTTTATTGCTAGACTTTTGTTAAAGTTTTGAAAACTATTCGTAATAAATTGGCTAAAACTAATAAAGAATTTTTGGATTATTATTTTCGAGAAATTGATTATTTGAAACACGCTGGTTCTGATTTTGCCAAAGAATTCCCAAAAGTTGCTGGACGCCTTAACTTTGATGGAAATGAAACATCTGATCCTCATATTGCAAGGCTTTTAGAGTCATTTGCATTCCTTACCGCTAAAGCCCAACATCATATTGATAATGTTGCCGCTAGCCTAACTAATGCACTTATAGATGTATTGTATCCTCATCTCAACAGGCAACTTCCAGCTATGTCTATTGCACGCTTTATTGCAAATGAAGGGGGGAATAAGCCTCCGCCAATAGGGTTCCCTGTATCAAGAGGAACAAACCTTTTTGCATATGCATCAAATGATAGTGTTTGCCGGTTTACTACGGTTTTTCCGTTGACATTATTTCCTATAAAAATTACAAAGATAGCAATTGTTCCAAGTATTACATATAAATTTGTTCCAATTCCTAATACTGCAGATTTTGGATATAAAAATTTCCAAAATTCATCAATTTATTGCTGCGAAATAACATTAGAATGTTTAGCAGGGGAATTCTCTGGACTGTCTTTAGAAAAAATATTATTTCATATAAATATTGAAGATGAACAGTTTAAAAAACAGTTTTATAAAGAAGTAATGTCAAATAACTCGTTAATTTATTGTGTTCGTGGAAATGAAGAAGTTGCTTCTCCAATGCTTCCACAATCTGTTAAAAAAATGGGATTTGAGCGCGAAGAAATGGCCATCCCTTCGGCTGGAGAGGAATCTCACTCATATCAATTATTGCAAGAATTTTTCCATTTTTCTGAAAAATTTATGTTTTTTACCATAGATAACTTAAATTTTTTAAAATATTTGCGAAAAGGAACTTTTTTAAATACAAAACAAATAAAATTTTTAATTCCCCTAAAAGACGCTAATAGTGAATGGACTAAAAAAATTTTCACTGATAATCTGCGCATAGATAGCACTCCAATTGTTAATCTATATCACACCATAACAGACCCAATTCCTTTGGATGAAAAGCGAGTTTTCTATCATATTATGCCCAATGCTTACAAAGACAGGACCATGGAAATTTACAGGATAGATAAAGTGTTTTGTATAGATTCTACCTCTGGAGAGCATGTTGAGCTATCCCCATATTTTACATTTATAAACGCTTCACAAAACCAAAATGTTACAGATAATATGTTCTGGTGGGCAAAAACTGTTCCAACGCATCATGAGAATATAACGGGCTTTAATACGGAAATATCTTTTGTTGATCTAGATTTTAATATTTTAAATCCAAGTGAGCAGGTTGTTTACGCCAAAGCTTTGTGTACCAATAGGTTTTTAGCTGAAGACTTGCGAGCCGGAACAAAATTAAATATAGAGCAAGCGGCTCCAGTTGATGAAATTATTTGTACACAAACACCAATTGCCCCACAATATTCTTTAGAAAAAGGACAGAATAATACTAAGTTAATTTCACAATTAGCTGTGAATTATTTGGGTTTTCCATATAATCAAAATAGTAATATAAAAGATATACTTGCAAAAATTTTAATGATGCATGTTAGTCCTGCAAGGAAAAGTCACGCAGAAAAAATATTACAAGATGTTGATTCTATTTCTGTTTCACATACGACCAGACGAATTGGGCAAGATGCGTGGCGCGGGATTGTTGATGGAGTGCAAGTAACCATTAATATTAAAAGTAAAACATATGAACAAGAATGGTATTTATTATCTATAGTACTACAACAATATTTTGCTATGAATTGTCAAATAAATACATTTGTTGAATTATCATTAAATTTAAATGAGGTTGAAATTGCTAAATTAAACGCTGTTTCTGGGGAAAGGTTGTTTATTTAATGGTGTTTTAAGTGTCTTTAGCGCCCATACCAAAACGTTTCAAAATAGCAACTTCAGAACAAGAAAGTTTCCCCACAACAATTTCTAACGCTATAGAATGGATTGTTTCATTAGACGATCTTTGCAAAAGCGATATTGAAGAATACGCTAAGTACACAGAGTTATTAAGCTGGTTTTTTGAGGCAAGCCGTTTTTCATCATGCAATTTGCCGGGAAAACCGACTTATGGAGCAATAAAAAATTCAGATTTGATTTTATTCCTTCCTAATGGGGAGCATGGCCCAAAAATTGAACAGCAATTATACAGTGGAAAATATATAACAAAGGCGGTAATTATAAGACTTCGTTGGGTTGGAGGGAAAAAACAAGTAATACAAAAAATTACTTTCAACAACTTGAGAATTATAGAATTCCAGCAAAATATTCAATATATTACTGCTTTCTTTCAAATTAAAGATAAAGAAAGCGATATAGAAACATTTAGCTTGGAAGATGGAACATCTTTAGGACACAAAGTTAGTAATTTGAAATTTGATAGCACATAATAGACTTCCTTCGAAACCAATTTCTTCTAGCAAAGTTGAAGGAGTATACGAAGCGCAGAACCGGAGTGTACTAACGCGAACTATGGATTAGGTGAAAGCCCCTCAAATGGCGTAATTGAAGGCTTTGTTGTCATGAGTTGATATGAAATCAGTTTGCAAATTGGTGGTTTAATGGTGGAACTGGACTTGACGCCGCAACCAGGGTCTTTCAATTCTCAAGTATTAGATGTATAGTTTTCCTGTAAAATCTAGCACATTCAAATCGAAGATTAGTTATTGAAGTATTCAATTTATTAGCAAGAGTTATGCATAAATTG
>JAITOG010000086.1 GCA_031290075.1 Holosporales bacterium
TACTGCAAGGCGCGTCTCAGCATATTTTTTTAATTGAATCCACCAGAGTTTGCTAGTTTTTGCCGATGTAGCTCAGCTGGTAGAGCAATTGCTTCGTAAGCAATGGGTCGGAGGTTCAAGTCCTCTCATCGGCTTTCCTGTTTTTTACTTTATATTATAATTTATAGGCTGATATAATGTTAAGGTTATTACAGACTAAAATCAAGTTTTTTAAAACATCTTTATCAAAAGAAGTTTTAGACAAAAAAATCAACAAATCAAGCAAAATATTAACAATGGACAGTGTTAAGTCGCTTCTTTTTTTTAGAAGTGATGGTAAAATTGGTGATGCTGTTGTCTCAAGTTTCTTGTACAGAGAAATAAAAAGAAAATATCCAAATATTAAGATTGTTGTTCTCTGCAGTAAAAATAATAAAGAAATACTTAAATACAACAAGAATATTGATGAGCTTTATGAAGTCGGTGGTTGCTTATTTAATGATATTTTTGTTTTTAAAGAGTTGAGAAAACAAAATATAAATCTTGCCGTAGATTTTTTTCCGTTTAATCCGCACTTTAAGCATTTGTTGATGCTTCGTATTATTTCTCCGGAATTTTTAATAGGTTTCAATAAAACTTCTTATAAAATGTACGATTTATCTGTAAATGAAGATTTTTTTAGTGTACATATCACTGAGATGTATAAATATGTTCTAGATCTTTTAAAAATTGACAATCCTGATTTAAAATATGAAATACCTTTTATTTCAAAAGAAGAAAATTTTGTTTTGGAATTAATTAACAATCATGAAGCTAAATATAAAATAGTTATAAATCCATTTTCGGCAAGTAAGCATAGGACTCTGAGTTTTAAGAAACTTAAAGAACTTATTGAACTTATAGAAAGTAATTTTGATTGTTATGTTTTTATATTGTGCCAAGAGAATAACAGACGGAAAGTGATTTCCTTAGAAAATGGCAAAACTGTTATTGCATCATTTAAATCTATTTTGGAAAGCGCAGTACTGATAAAATATGCTGATATTGTAATTACTCCAGATACTTCAATAGTTCATATAGCGTCTGCTTTTTATAAAAAAACTATTGCTTTATACCGGGATTACTCAAATTCTTATGAAAAAACTGATGTAATATGGGGACCTAATAATCCAAATGCCGTTCAGTTATCTGTTGATACGAAAGGTGAGTTATTGAGTAATGATGTTGAAAATATTCCTAATATTGATATTTTTAAAGCTTTAAAAAATTTTTATGTAGGTTTTAAATATGAAGTTGATGGTTGCTATTCCCGTATATAATAGAAAACAATTTTTAGAAATAACAGCAAGATCTCTATATGAATGCTCAAATGTTGAAAAAACCGATATAAAAATTTTTAATGACTGTAGTACTGATTTTGATACAACTTATTTAAAACAGGTATTCAATACTCCTAATGCCGAAGTCGTAGACAGAAAAGAAAATTTGAAATCTAACAGAAATACTTATCAGATTATGTTAGATTTTCTAAATACAAACAATGATATTTTGTTTATTTGTGATTCAGATTTGATGCTTAGACCAGATACTTTAGACTATATTTTTGATAACTTTAATAGGACTGACGGTTTTCTCGGGCTTTATAATTCTTATATGCACAGAGAATTATATTTTGATGGTGAGTTTGTTTATAAGGAAGATGTTGGTTTTGCGGGAATATGCATATCAAAAGAAATCCTTAAGAGTTTTGTTGCAAATCAAAAAGAAAGACAAAATTCTATAGATTTTAGATTATCTGATTTCTTAATTAGAAATGGAATAAGACTTATGGTTCCTAAAAACGGTTTAATGGAACATATAGGTTTTGACGGAGAAAATGCAAAAAACGGCAGTATGGACTTTTCTATAGATTTTACGCCTTTGTCGGATTTTAACAAAGAAGTTATGAATAAAATTATTCCTATAGTGTTAAAAGGACAGGGGAATATAATAAAAGAGTTCTTATTTGAAGATAAATACAGAAGGCACGGGTTTATGGTACACCAGCCTCATAAATATTTTATCCGTAAAAGAAATTTTAAAAAGTTGACCAAATTGTATAAAGATAAGTATCTAAAAATGGTAAAAATATAATTGTTAATAGAAGGAAAGGATAAATGAGCAAAAAGTTAATAGTAAACGGAGATGATTTTGGAGTCAATAAATATAAAACTGACGCTATAATTTTTTGCTCACAAATATGGCGTGCTTTCGAGTATTACTGTTATGACTGAAAGATCGGCATTTGATTATGCTACTAAAGTTATTAAA
Organism: Holosporales bacterium; assembly: GCA_031290075.1. Taxonomy (GTDB): domain Bacteria; phylum Pseudomonadota; class Alphaproteobacteria; order BNTO01; family BNTO01; genus JAITOG01. Next base: position 2,290 of record JAITOG010000086.1, read on the forward strand.
GAAAATAGTGTAGAAATTATTTCTTTTGCTGATCTAAAATAAATTTTACAACGGAATTGAAAATTGCGACTATCAAATGAGAAATTTTTTAGATTAAAACTAACAGGTGCATATCTTTTAATTTTTTTCTTGGTATTTTTTTGTTTTAGAATTGCTTTATTGCTTTATTCGCGTATGTTTTTTTTAGACTTACCATTGGGATCTATCTTCATTTCTTTTTTTGTTGGCTTAAGATTTGACGTTTTATCTATTTGTACCTTTTGTGGGGTCTTCTTTTTTTTGATTAATCTTCCTTTTAATTCTAAAATTTTTCTCAAAGTTAATATTGCATTTTTTAATTTGTTTATTTTGATTTTTGGTTTTCTCCTTGCAGCTGATGTTGTTTATTTTAAACTTTTTATAAAGCATTTAACCACAGAACCTCTTCTTGTAAGAAGTCACTTTGATTATTTTTTAAGTTTGGCTTTTGGAAGCTATATTTTTGTAACAATCTCAATTTTGCTGTTTGCTGTATGTATTTTTTATTTTTCTTTCAAAATAGTTGATAAATATTATAAAAAGCCTTATAGAGGAATTGTTTTTAATGCTATAGCTCTTTCGTTAATCTGTATTTTTGCTATTTTAGCGGTAAGAGGGGGATGGCAGAGAGTTGTTCTTCAAATAAATGATGCTTATACAAATGGACATATTATCGGAGAATTAAAGTTAAATGGTGTTTTTACTTCTTTGATAAGCATACGTTCTATGACCACATACAATGAAATTGATATTCCATTTCAAGAAGTTCTCGAAATTGTTAAAGACAACCTTTTGGATTCTCAAGAAGAAGTTTTCCCAGACGAGAACTATCCTTTGATGCGCCAAAGGATGAATTTTAACGTAAATGGCAAAAATTATAATGTTGTTTTTATACTTTTAGAAAGCTGGCAAAAAGATTATATAGATTCATTTTCAGGGACTTCTTATGGCGTAACTCCGAATTTTGATTCCATTGCAAAAGAATCTATTATGTTTGACAATTTTTATGCTAATGGTCAGCGCAGCATAATGGGACTAATGTCTGTTTTCTTTAGTTTACCTTATGTTCAGGGAATGTCTTATATTGGTCTTGGTCTTGAAAATTCTGGTCAAACAAGACTTCCTGCTATTCTTGAGG
>JAITOG010000031.1 GCA_031290075.1 Holosporales bacterium
ACATAGTTAGCATAAAAACAACTTTATCAAAAAAATAAAAGGCTTGTTTTCGACTATTAAAAAAAAATGATCCTTGTAAACAGGGATTTATAAGAGATATTTTTATGCAGGGGTGTAAGGATTTGACGTATATCTGGGGCCCCAAAAGAATGGGATTTTAATTACTGCCAATCCTTGAAACCAAAGAAGTCTGAATCCACATTTTTTTGGGGTTGGGTATAAAACACCAGTTAAAATATCCATACACTCCTTCACCTAATGATTGGGGATTTTTGTTGGAAAATGGAAGCAAAAAAAAGCTTTATCTTCCTAAATAATCCTCATCATTCTTTGTACTTCAAAAACTACAATTACCTAATAACAAACTAAGCAGTAATTTAAAAAGATTCATACAAGCCTTTTCCTAACCTTTTAGTAAAACCACATTAACAGCCTATTTCCATATTGCCTGCTATAATTAATTAGGCTAATAATCTCTTTGTCTCCTCCCACCGCCAAATTACATCACGTGGTGCCCTTCCCAAATTATCTTTAGCTTCTTTACTTGCTCCAGCAGCAAGTAATATTTTAACAACTTCTGTATGTCTTCTAAAAGCTACACAATGAAGTGGTGTATATCCATCTATATCTTTAGCATCTTTATTTGCTCCAGCATTAAGTAATATTTTAACAACTTCTGTATGCCCTCTATGAGCTGCCCAATGAAGTGGTGTACATCCATCTATAGCTCTAGCATCTCTATTTGCTCCAGCGTCAACTAATACTTGAACAGTTCCTGCATGCCCTTCCCTAGCTGCTCTATGAAGTGGTGTATATCCATTATTATCTCTAGCATTTACATTTGCGATACAAAGTAATACTTTAACAAATTTTGTATAACCATATTCAGCTGCCAATAAAAGTAGTTTTCCTCTATTCCCGTAAACCGCTACACTGTCTAATAAAAGAGCAGTAGCTCCAACAACAGCATATACACACCCTTCTTTATGCTTACAAATTCCATCCCATATGGCACTTGTAAATCCTCTTCCTTTGCGCATAATGCCACTAAATACCGAACGTGCTTGTTCCATTGTATTAGCTGATTCGTAGGTAAAGATGCTTACTCCAACAACAAACAGTGTAGTTTTATAAAATCCTTTCATTTTCCTTTACTTCCTTTAAAATATCTAACAAAGATAATAGTAATTATAATAATGTTCCTTCTACATTTCAAGTAAAAAATGAAAAAGTTTTTTAAAAAGTCAAGAGTAAGATGCGGAGTTTACAAGTATTTATCTAAAATTTTATATATTTTAAAAATCTCAAAAACATAATTGCTTCTTGTATGCCCTTCAGTTTTACTTGGTAAATATATTGCGTTTTATTAAAAATTAAGTAAAATCTTATATAAAAAAAATATTTTTTCTGTATTGACTATTTAAATTATTTAATCTATAAAACAAAAATGGTGTTAATATTCTATTGCCTTTTTATTAGGAATTCCGCCTATTTTAAGATTAAACTATTATGATCATTTAAAAATGCTATTCAAATTTTTTAATATTCTTAACTAAAATTTAATTGTAATAGTAATATACTACAATTGTAAAAGAGTTTTAAAAGGAATTTATAATATGTTTTATTTTAAAAAGATTTGTTTAGCATCAGCAGTTGTTCTTTGTTTGGCCAATTATGGTTTTTCTGATCTTAATCTTGTTAATATGGGGACAGCAATTTTGGCCGCAATTAATGTAAAGCCTGCACCTGGAAATTTAGGATTTAAAGAATATATCGGAAAATTAAAAGAATACAAAAAGACTGATAAAAAAATGAAAGCCATCAGGACCCTAAGAGACAGGAAAATTTTTCAACAAAAAATTAAGAAATTAGAGAGAGGACTTTCTAAAAAATCTGGACGTAGTGAAGTTGTTAAATCTGGTGTTGCAACTATTGCGGTGTTTCAAAGAGAAAATAAAATAACTCCAGAACAAGCCGATGAAGTATGGGCTATACTTGCTTATCTTGCTGATCCTAAAAGAGCAATTTCATTGAAAAAGAGGCGATAATTTAAATTTTTAGTAAGAAACTATACCAAGCACCTAATGGTTGAAGATTTTTGCTGGAAATTTGAAACGAAAATAAAAGTTTGACCTTTCCTTGATAAACTCAATCATTAGGTTAAGGGGTTATACTTAATTGCAGTGAAACACTCAGGTTGGAAATTTCAGCAAATCTGCCAACGCGAACATGAGGGAATCCAATGTTTTAATATGAATAAGTACAACTCTTACGCATGGGAAAAAAGAATTAATAAAAATGTTCCTATGAAAAAAAGATAATAATGCCTTTTAATACTTTCTAAATATTCATTTGGAGCAAAAATTCCAAGCGAACAGATAGAATACAGAAGAAGTTCAAAAGTTCCAAGTCTTAAATTCTCTTTTTTACTATAAAAACTTTTTCTCAAAGTAGAAAATGGATATAATTGCAACAAAGTATTCCAAATAAGAAATGATATAAAAATAAAAGCAATTCTTATAGGAATATTTTGTGAAATTAAACTATTGAGCATTCAGCTGATTAACTGTTTGCGAAATAGGAGCTTGGGGTTGTTCCATAAAAGCCGCTTTTGCCCCACTAACTATCATTTGTATAGCTATAGCAACAACTAAAATTCCCCCAACTTTACTAAGAATTATTCCACCATTTTTACCCAAAAAGCGCATAATAATACTTCCACATAAAAACATCATACAAGTTAATATTAGCAGCAGGCCAAGTGCTAAAAGAAGAGTGTAATCAAAATTGCCAGTTAAAACTTTTGCTTCTTGCATCAAACTTGCACAAGTAATTAAGGTTGCTGGTCCAATAAGCATTGGAAACGTTAAAGGGCATATTGTAATATCACTTTTAGTAGGGCAGGAACTGTCTTGTTTTGGTTCATCATCATTTGAATATAAAAGCCCCCATCCTGCAACTCCTACCAAGAATCCTCCAGCTATACGAAAAACTGGGAACGATATACCCAAAGCACTTAAAAGTGGATTCCCGCAAAAAATAAATAAAACACCAAAACAAAACGAAAAAATCCCCGTTTTAATCGCTGCAATTTTACGCTCTTGTTCCGTATATTTCTGTGTAAGACACATAAAAAGAGGAACAGAAAGATGCGGATTAATAACAAAAAACAATTTTATTAAATACGCACTTAAATTAGTAAACATTAGCGGACACTCTCTATTTTTAAAAACACATTCACAATATGATAATACTACAATGATAATACTACAATGATAATACTACAGCAACAGAAATAAGTTAATCTTAATTTTTTAAAAGTTTCTAAAAACCCCAACTTTCCATGAAAAGGAAATTTGGGGTCTCTAAATAATTAAGAAAATTAAAGATTTTTTTATTTTCTGTTTCCCATAAATCTTAATAAATGTAAGAATAAATTAATAAAGTCTAAATAAAGTCTCAAAGCTCCTACAACAGCCTTTTTTGTAACAGTTTGATTATCATCAGAAGCAACGCAAGAAAGGCGCGCAACCTGAACATCATAAGCTGTAAGCCCTGTAAAAATAACAACAGCAATTGCCGATAAGGCGTATTCTAGCATAGAGTTTTTCATAAACATGTTAATAAACATTGCAATAATCAATCCCCATAATCCCATCACCAAAAACGATCCCATCGAAGTAAGATCTTTCTTTGTCGTGTACCCATACAGACACATTCCTCCAAAAAGAGCCATTACAACTAAAAACGTAGACGTTATACTTTGGGCAGTGTATATGCAAAATACTGACGATAACGAAACTCCCATACAAGCTGAAAAAGCAACAAACAATGCTACAGCTGCTGTTGAAGATACCTTATTTAAAGAAGCACTAAGAGCAATAACCAAAAACAATGGCATTAAAGCAACAAGCCAGACCATTTTAGTACCAAATAAATATTGCATAAAAGCTGGAGAAGAGGACACAACATAAGCTATAAAAGCCGAAATTCCAAGTCCAATAGTCATTATTCCATAAATTTTCTGCATATAATAGCTAAGAAATCTATCTCCATTTGGAGCAGCCCCTCTTCTTAATACTGTTTCTTCATTGGATCTCATAACCATATAAAACCTCATTATAAAATCAACATACGTAATTATAACATTTTCCCTAAAAAAATCTTCAAAATAATTTTTATGTTAAAATTATCCATGAATACAGCTTCTCAATTATTATGTTTTAGTTTCCATTTCTCTACGTCATAATACATTTCAATATTTATTTCATTTATAAATTCCAAGTCATGAGAAATAACTAACATTGCCCCGGGGTAACCGCGCAAAATTTGGGCAATATGATAGCGAGTTTCAAGATCTAAATTGTTAGTGATTTCATCCAAAATTAAAAGTTTTGGTGGATTAGCTGCAATTTGAGCTAAAGAAAGTCTGGCGCGTTCACCACCAGATAAATTTTTCACACATTCATTAACTTCCTCATTTTTTCGGAAAAGAAAGCTATTTAAGTGTCTCCGGATTTCTGCATGGTCCCAGGTAGGAGCCGCATCTGAAATAATTTCTAGCGCTGATTTTTCCGAAAATAAGGTTTGGTAGTGCTGATCTAAAGTACCAATATTTTTTAGTGAAGGAACATTCCATTCCCCCGTTTTTTTCACTGATATATCGTTTAAAATACCTTTGATTAGCGTTGTTTTTCCGCTGCCATTACGCCCTCTAACAGCTACACGTTCAGAAGAACTAATAGATAAATAAATATTTGATAGAATGATTTTATCGCCGTAGCCAACAGCTCCATCACTAATTGATAAAATCATTTTTTGGGCGCTTTTTGAAGGGGAAAGGCTGAAATTTGGCACAATAACTTCCGGTAAACGAATTTGCGCCAACTGCTCTGATAAATCCTGTTTTTTTTGATCAATTGCCCTTAACTTGCTTCCCTGAGCAATCTCCGCTTTCATTCCTTTCAGGTCATACACAGCCCTCATCCATTTTTTGCTTTCTAACTTCTTTTTACCTGAAGCCTTACTTTTAGCAATGTGTTCTTGTTCTTTCATAAGTTTTTGGTGCGACTCTTGTTTTTGGTGCTTAAGAGAATCAATCTGATTTACAATAGATTGTCGTTTTATTTGAAGTTCATGTATATAATCATCGTATTTGCCCTGAAATATAGTAATTTTTCCATTATCTACGTGCCACAAAATATCAACGTGATACCGCAAAACTTCCTTATCATGCGTAACAATTATCAGTATTCCTTGGAAAGTTTGTAATTTTTGCAAAAAACTGCGGCGGTTTTCTAAATCTAGGTGGTTTGTTGGCTCATCAAGCAAAAGCAAATCTGGATTTTTGCTAAGTGCTCCTGATAATGCTTTGTTAAAACGCTCTCCACCGCTGTACAAATCAAAATCTGTAATAATTTGAGGAACGTACGCAGATGTTATATTGGGATCTATTTCTGCAATCATTTTTAAAAGCGAGGATTTCCCGCTACCATTTCTGCCAATAATAGCTATGCGATTGCCTGGATAAATACTAGTAGAAAAATTCTCAAAACAAACTTTGTGCGGAAAAGATAAACTTAGGTCTTGGATTTTAAGAATACTTGCCATCATCTTCTCTTTTAAAATAAAAATCGAGAACAGTTTTAAGAAGCTCTCTTCATGATATTTTAGAAGAATTATAAAATAAAGTTTTTTATAGCAGGTTATAAGAAATTAAGGTAAAAATTATTAAAAAGTGTTTTTTATCTTTGTTTTTAGAAAATTTTTTAGAATTTGTTGTGACAAAAAAAATGGAATTTGTTGATATTTTAATTATAGGCTCTGGCCCTGCTGGATATACAGCAGCAATTTATGCAGCACGCGCTGGATTAAAGGTAATTCTTTTTACAGGAGCGCAAATAGGCGGGCAACTCATTCAAACAACGGAAATCGAAAATTTCCCTGGTTTCCCAGAACCAATTTTAGGTTGCGATCTTATGGAAAAAATGAAACAGCAAGCTAAAGCTATGGGAACTCAAATTATTATTGAAGCAATTACAAACATCGATACGGGAATATACCCATTCTTATGTTCCGGTGAAAAAGAGCAATACGTAGCAAAAACCATAATTATTGCCACTGGCTCAACAGCGAATTGGCTAAAAGTTCCAGGAGAATCTGAATTTAAAGGATATGGGGTTTCTGGATGTGCAACGTGCGATGGCTTTTTTTACAGAGGAAAAAAAGTTGCAGTTGTAGGAGGAGGTAATGTTGCCGTTTTGGATTCACTTTTTTTAAGTAAACTTGCCGATAGTGTGACTCTTATACACCGCAGGGATTCCTTACGCGCAGAGAAAACATTGCAAAAACGTCTTTTTGAAAATGAAAAAATAAATATAATTTGGAATTCAGTAGTTAATGAAGTTTGCGGAGATTTGAATAAAAAATGTTTAACACATATTAATATATCTAATACTCTTAGTGGGGAATCTTCAAAAATAGAAATTGATGGACTTTTTGTGGCAATTGGCCACGCTCCGCAAACAGAGCTATTCAAAGGCCAACTTGAACTAGATAACGAAAACTATATTATAACATTTGAGAATTCCACAAAAACCTCTGTCCCTGGAATTTTTGCAGCTGGCGATGTGGCTGATTCAAAATACAAACAAGCAATTACAGCAGCTGGAAGTGGGTGCAAAGCGGCGCTTGATGCTGAAAAATTTCTTGAATTTAATGAAATTTATGCCACAGCAAGATGATAAATTTATAAAACGTGATTCCAGTTTAATTGGAAGATGGTGGTGGACTGTTGATCGCTATTTGTTTATTACTGTACTTTTATTGATTTTTATTGGAATTTTATTAAGTTTTTCTGCAAGCCCATGCATTGCTCAACGTATAGGCCTTCAACGATTTTTTTTTGTAAAACATCATCTTTTGATGATTCTGCCATTTCTATTTTTACTAGTTTTTGCTTCTTTACTTTCTCCACCAAATATTAAAAAACTGGCAATATTAATATTTGCAGGTGGAGTTGCAGCTTTAATATTAACGTACTTTTTAGGAACAGAAGTAAAAGGAGCAAAAAGATGGCTATCAATTTTTGGGGTATCAATTCAACCGTCTGAATTTATGAAACCTGCGCTGACGGTTGTTACAGCTTGGTTACTTGCTGAAAAACAAATAGATAGGAATTTCCCTGGAGTTAATATTTCATTTATATTAACTAGCATTTTTATTTTATTTTTAATATTACAGCCAGACGTAGGAACCTCCATAATTACACTGGCATCCTTTCTTATTCAGCTGTTTATTGCAGGAATGTCGCTATTTTTTGTTGTAGGTATTGTAATTGCTGGAACTATTGGCCTGATTACATCCTACTTTTTTATTCCGCATGTAGCACAACGTATTGATTCTTTTTTGCGTCCTGAGCTTAGCGACCATGACCAAATGTACCAAATCAAACAATCTCTTGAAGCGTTTCATCATGGCGGGTGGTTTGGATGCGGGCCGGGAGAAGGAATTGTAAAAAGGTTAGTTCCCGATGCTCATTCCGATTTTGTTTTTTCTGTTGCTGGAGAAGAATATGGGCTTTTTATGTGCATAATTATTGTGTTTTTATTTTCTTTTTTTGTTATAAGATCAATAATTAAAGCATATAAAAGTAAAAATATTTTTACTATTTTTGCTATTACAGGAATTGCTTCACAGCTTGGATTACAAGCCTTTGTTAATATGGCAACAACTTTGCGCCTTATACCAACAAAGGGGATGACTATGCCTTTTATAAGTTATGGAGGATCTTCATTATTGGCTGTTGGAATTGCCGTAGGAATCATTTTATCGCTAACAAAGAAAAAATATGGTTTCATAGGGGAAAGAGATTTTTTTGAGGAACCTTTGTAAGGACAAAGACAAAATTGATTTCAAAAGTTCAATAATTTTTTTTTCTTTTCCAATCTTTTTCCCAAGATACAGATTGTTCATTTTTTATTTCATCAACAATATCGTATAAAATTCCTTCGCGCACGCCTCTGTCTGCAATTTTTATTGCACATGAGCCTATTGAATCTAAAACGGAATTTATTATAACAGCTCCAGAGGCTAAAAGCCCCATTCTATAATGCGTAAAATATTTAAGGTCTTTCATATTAAGTTGTTCAACATACCCTGATAAGCCCCCTGTTTCTCCTTTAGCTAAAACATTATTACTAGAATTTAATAAATACCTTGCTAATAAATCTTTTCCAACATCTATAATGTTTTCTGATTTAAATTCCTTTCCATCAACAAAATTGCGATGATAATATTTCATACCTAAAACTAGCGAACCAAAAGTTGTTACAGTTCCTGAGGAGGTAATAATTTGAACCATATCTTTTTTAAGCAAGCTTTTTATTCTATTTTTTGCCATAAAAAATTGCATTAATTGAGAAATACTTTGCTGAGCTATAGAATAAACAGTAGGATCAGAATTATTGTGTGAATAAGTATCGTTTAAAGTTACAATTCCGTAAGGCAAAGACATTGAATCGATAACGGAAATAAGTTTATTTGATTCTGTTCCGTTGACCCGAAGCCAAACAACTTCTGTGCTTCCTCCGCCAATGTCTAACAAGATTCCGTACTTCTTTTTCTCAGAAATTACCCCAGAACATCCTTTTAACACTAAGCGAGCTTCCTCTTTTGGTGGAATAATCTCTAACTCTATTTCAGTTTCTTCTTTTACTTTTTCAAGTAAAACGTGGGAATTTTTAGCTTGCCGACAAGCTTCTGTGGCAACTGCGCGCATTTTAGATATGTAATTTTGTTCTAATTTTTTTTTGCAGATATACAGGGCGCTAACTGTTCTTTCGATGGCGTCTTTTGAAAGAACCCCAGTTTGTTTAATCAGCTCGCCCAATCCTACAATTTTTGCAAAAGAATCAATAACTCTCATGTTATTGTTATATTGTTCAAGTTTGCCTTTAAAAAAATTTCGATGCAAACTTGTTATATCCACCAAAGCAATTACTAAGCGACAAGAGTTGGTTCCTAAGTCAATAGCAGCTATCTTAGGAAAATGACTTATTGTATTAAGAAGAGCTAAACTTGGAAAATCCATTTTTTTCATCATAAAACACGCAATATCAAACAATACCAAACTTTCATAAGACACAATAAAATATTCTTTATTAATAGCAGTTTTAGTATTTTTTACTGTGATTCAATAAATTAATGGAAGAAGCTGTCTTCTACTTTAATTCTCTTCTCTATTGCAGTTTATCATATTTTATCGAAATCTTATGAACTTTCTTAATCGCAATATTCCAGAAATATTTAACAATATTAAAAGTCCAGCGGAAACACTCATCATAAGCAAAGCTTTTTTTTGCTCAAAAAATGAAAAGAAAATAAATGAAAATACTGCAAGTACTAAATAAATAATTTTTCCATGTTTTTTATTAAGGTAAGTTGCTGATTTTACACCAACTGATAAAAACGCTATTATCGTTGTAAAACCGGCAATAAACACAAAAATTGCCATAAAAATCTCGGAATGGGGAAAAAACTTAGCTAAAGCGCTAGCAACATAAAGCGAAGGCTCCATAGGAACTGCCCATAAATCTGTAACAAGAACAACTAAAATACTTAAAGAGCAAATAATTGTATCGGTTAATAAAGAAAAAATTCCTAAACGAGCTTGCTGTTCAGGAAGAACAGCTTGTGTTTCTGCTTGTATAATTGAGTCATAACCTATACCAATATCTCCAGAATATACAGCTTTTGAAATTCCTTGCTGGGCTGCAAGTGTAACAGAACTTCCCGCAAAACCACCAACAGCAGCATGCCCATTAAAGGCTGAATGAAATACCATTTTTAATACATTAGGTAACATTTCCCAATAACAGGCAATCACCCAAATACACATTCCTATATAAACTACTATAAAAATTGGCATTAAAAAGCTACAAATCGAGCTTAATCGCCTAATTCCACCTAAAACAGAATATAGTATTGCAAAAAGTAGTAAAGTAATTACAACGTAATGATTCATTCCTAAAATATTAACAATAGTATCTGATACAACATCAAATTGAAAAACTTCAACGCCATATATACACAATAAAATACAAGAAATAGTAGGAACCGTATTATTTTTGAAAGCTTTTTTTAAATAAAACATTGGGCCGCCATCATATCCGCCGGTATCATTTGCAACACGATATCTAATTCCAAGATACATTTCCGAATATTTTACCATCATACTTGGAAAAGCCGCTATCCAAAGCCAAAATAAGGCTCCTGGCCCCCCAATCATAATTGCTGTAATAATTCCAACGATATTTCCTAAGCCAACCATTCCGCTTACAGATGTAAAGTATAGTTTTATAGGATTTATTCCTCGTGATGACATTTTTCTGTTATTTCTAACTTCTCTTATGCAATGGCAAATATTCCCTAAAACACGGAACTGAAAACCTTTTGAATAAAAAGTTAGGAAAATACCACTTAATAATAAGAGGGAAAAACCAATATAGCCCCAAAAAAAATCATCAATAAATTTTAAGTATTCGAAAAAAGAACTTACTAAACCCGTCATAAAACCTTTTTAGTGTAAAAACCTGCCTTCTGTAAAATGCAGAAGAATCTATTTATGTTTACTATTGTATGTAAAAAAAGTTAATAAAACGTTAATTTTAACTTTTTTTTAATAATTAAAAAAAATAATTATTAAACTATACTTAAACGTGTTGATAATCTTATACCCATTCGCCGTAGAATCCTCGGATTCATCGCCTTCTAATCCAGCAGAATCACTAGAAATTCATACTGCGTTTTACTACAATTGGGTATATGCTTAATACCCCCTTTTACGTTTTTTAATCTTCCAAGCAGTGCTAAAATTTCTCAATAGATTTGGAGAAGTCAACGATTCCTTTGTTGTTTACATATTGGGGTGGAATATCTGTAAGCACTCAAATGAGGAGTTTTAGCGTCTGGAAGATTAAAAAACGTAAAAGGAGGGTGGTAAGTCAACAAACCAAAAACTCTTGTAATTTGCTAAAAAAACTCCAAGAGTTAAAGAGTTAAAAATGGGATATTGATATATTAATATTTCAACATCCCTATTTTTAGCATCCCTAATTTTCAAAATATCAGCTTTAAAAATACTTTTTCTTTAAGAAATGCTAAATCCCTCTCAAAATCATCACAGATTAATTGCGGTATTATAACAAAATCCATAATTAATAATGCAGATAGTTTCTCGCAATCCTATAATTAGTTGGGTTTTACGGACACGATCTGTCTAATTAAACGTGAGTTTTGGTATTATTCTTTTATTGGAAATCTTAAATTATTTTTACTTTGCCTAAAGTAAAGTGAGGTAGATTTGTACTTTAACCCTAAACACCTTTTTATTTGGCTTATTGTTTTTGCCACAGTATTTTTATTAGTTAAAATTTTAGATAAATACTTGAGAATTACATATTTTACTCTTAATTTTTTTAAAAATTCTATTTTTATTTTGAAATGTAAAAAAACATCATTATATATACTAATGTAATTGTTTGTTTAATTATTTAAAAAGGAGATATAAAATGAAAAGATTTTATAAAATGGCGCTGTTATTTGTTGTTGGAGTAAACATCTTTACCTACGAGACAGCTAATACAATGGTGGGGCCGAACCACTATGCAAGAGAGGATCCCCATGAAGTAACAGGAAAAACTCCACTTCATGATGCTGTTAGAAGTGGAAGTTTCGATATTGTTAGACTATTAATTGAAGCTAAAACAGATGTAGATGCTGAAAATAGTGAAGGCAATACCCCACTTCATTTTGCTGCTGAAAGTGGAAGATCCGATATTGTTAGACTATTAATTGAAGCTAAAGCAGATGTAGATGCTAGTAATAATGAATACGATACCCCACTCCATTTTGCTGTTAGAAGTGGAAGATCCGATATTGTTAGACTATTAATTGAAGCTAAAGCAGATGTAGATGTTAGTGATAATGAAGGACGTACCCCACTCCATTTTGCTGCTGAAAATGGAAATGCTGAAGTTGTTAAAGTATTAATTGAAAGAAAAGCATATGTAGGTGCTAGTGATGATGAAGGCAATACCCCACTCCATTTTGCTGCTAACGGTGGAAATGCTGAAGTTGCTAAACTATTACTTGAAAGAGGAACAGAAGTAAATGCTAAAAATATGAGATGCAGTACCCCACTCCATTTTGCTGCTAACGGTGGAAATGCTGAAGTTGTTAAAGTATTGCTTGAAAGAGGAGCAAAAGTAAATGCTGAAGATAGGGAATACAATACCCCACTTCATTGGGCTGCTAACAGTGGAAATGCTGAAGTTGTTAAAGTATTGCTTGAAAGAGGAGCAGAAGTAAATGCTAAAAATATGAGATGCAGTACCCCACTCCATTTTGCTGCTAGAGGTGAAAATGCTGAAGTTGTTAGAGTATTGCTTGAAAATAGAGCAGCTGTAAATGCTAGAGATAGTGGAAGCAATATCCCACTTCATTGGGCTGCTGAAATGGGATATTTTGATATTGCTCACGAGTTGCTTGTGTTTGGAGCAGATGTAAATGCTAAAAATTGTGAAGACGATACCCCACTTGATATAGCTATTCAAGAGAATAATGCTGAGGTTATTGACATATTAAGCTTGGTGGTAAGTTATAGTAGATTTCATTAACAGCAGGATCAATTTTATCCTCAATTTTGTTTTCAATTGAGGATAAGCAATTGATGCGATTGATCCTATTGTCTGGCGTTTCTGCTATATAAGTTAAGAAGATATGGAGAACGGCTACAGTTTTTTATTGAAGCGCAGAAATGCTGAGAGATTGAGAGTAAATTTTTGATTCCGCCTACAACAGGCCAGGAAAGTTATTCATAATATTTACTCTCAACAAACCTTAACATCAGGGCTCCGACGTAAATATTTTTTTATTTCAGTGGTACATTGATTCTATTTTATTTAAACTATTAAAGTATTTCACGATTACTTTATGTGTAAAAAAAAATTATCTACGTCGGAGCCCTGCCTTAACATCTCCTTTTCCGTTTTTTAATCTTCCAAGTTCTACTAAAATTTTTCCATAGTTCCCAGGGATTTTTTATTCGAAAATTGAAAAGCCTTGCAATTTATGCATAACTCTTGCTAATAAATTGAATACTTCAATAACTAATCTTCGATTTGAATGTGCTAGGTTTTACAGGAAAACTATACATCTAATGCTTGAGAATTGAAAGACCCTGGGATTCCCTTACGAAATCCGAGCTTTTTTTGCTCGCTTTGTGGCAAGCTCCGCCCCCACAAAACTATTCTTTTCAAGCTGTTATTGTTACTAACTGTGTTCACATTTAACTTTTCGGCCTTTGAAGGCTCTGCAGCGCAGAGGCCCAAAATTGTAAAAATCAATTAATGAACAGGGTTAATGGAAAGAAATACTAGGACTTTGTGCATGGATTTTTGCGCAGTTAATGAGCGCGGGGAACATATTGTTTTGGAAGTCCAACTGCGCAGGCACATTGGCTTTGATGAGAGGGCGCTGT
>JAITOG010000108.1 GCA_031290075.1 Holosporales bacterium
ATCTGTGTAATCTTTTTCCGCAAGTTCATCAATGTGTTTTTTATGCTCCCGGAATGCTCTTTTAAATAAATCTTTTTATCTGCTTCATTTTGTGAGTTATAATATTTTTCATAAGCTCCCAGAGATGTCTTTGCATCAATAACTATATGTTTTGCATCTGGCAAAATAATTATATAGTCCGGAATCTTTTTCACGTCTTCTTTTTTAAACTGTTTCTGCGAAAAATAATGTACGCCTTCTATCATGCCCGCATATTCAAAAATTCTACCTAAAGTAAGCTCACCCCATATTCCCTGCAATTTATTTTCACCTTTTAACGCACCTGCAAGATTATTGGCTTCTTCGCTTACTTGTTTGTTTAGGTTACTCAGTTTCTCCAATTCTTTCTGCAATCCCGACATTTTTTTCCGCTTCATATATTTGAAGATTCTCAACTTTGCTTTTAAATTCATCAAATTTTATTTTAAACGGTGCAACTACATTTTCCAAAAATATTTTATTCAAATCAGCAGTTTTAGCATTTTTTTCTTCTAATACTTTTGAAGCAATATTCTCAAATTCTGCCTTTAAAATATCCTTTATCCCAGATTGTTTTTTAATATTTTCCTCTAAATCCTTTATTCTTTGATCTTTAACAGCATTATCTTTTCCAGATGCAATATACTTATGCAAAATGAAAGAAACTCCTAAAATAACTCCAAACAAAATATATAAAATAGCGGTCACAACTATTTTGCTATCGGAAATTTTATATAGAAAGTTGTACCTTTTCCTACAACACTCTCAACCGATATTTCTCCTTGCAAATTTTTTACTATCCGATAACAAATTGACAGACCAAGACTTGTGCCTTTGCCCACTTCTTTTGTCGTGAAAAAAGGGTCAAATATTCTGGAAACAATCTCTGGATTAATGCCTACTCCAGTATCAGAAATGCTTAAAACATAATTGCCTTCTGACACTTCCGTTTTTATAGTAAGTTTTCCTCCAGTGGTCATAGCGTCTTTTGCATTTAACAAGATATTCAATATAACTTGCTGCATCTGCATTGCATTTGATTGAATTAAAACCGAATTCCCTATAAAGTTCTTAACAATTTCTATACCAGCTTTAATAAATTCTTTTTCTACTATAAGCAAAGTTGATTCTATAACATTGTTTAAATCTGTTTTTTGAATACTCGATGCATTTGTTCTAGAAAATTCAAGCATATTTTTAATTATTTTTTGGCTTCTTAAAGCCGCATCATAGATATTTTTAATCCCCTTTACAGTTTCTTCATCAAGATTTTTATTTCTAGACAAAACCTGTGAAAAACCCATGATAATACTTAAAGGATTGTTTAACTCATGCGCTATGCTCCCAGCAAGTTCTCCGAGAGAAACTAGTTTATTTTGTTGTATTAATTTAGATTGGAGTTTATCTCTTTCAATCTGCATTTGACGTTCCTTAGTAACATCTACCAGCACTCCGATTATTCCTCCGAATTTCCCTGAAAGATTTTTGAATGCCGCTTTATAAAAGATTAAATTTATTATACCTTTATTTGGAAAAAATACAGGAAGTTCGTAGGAAATTGATTCCATGTCTTTTGATATTTGCAAATCGGTCTTTTTTAAAAACAACTCAACTTTTTTATCGGAAAACAAAGTTTCGGTTGAACTTCCTATGATTTCATTTTTTGAATGCGACACCATTTCTTCAAACGCTTTATTACATCCTATCAAACGCATTTCTGCATCTTCATAATAAATTGCCACAGGAATATTATCCAGCAAAGACTGCAAAAACTGAAATTGTTCTTCAAAATTGCGTTCAGCTTTTTTAGTTTCTGTTATGTCCACTCCGGAAAAAATATAACCAATAACTTTACCCAAAATAGAGAACTGTGGAACAATATACATAAGAATGTTTATATATGTTCCGTCTTTTCTACGGCAAAGCCATTCAAGACTGCTTTTTACATCTGAACTTATAGCTTCATTAAACGTTATAAGATTTTTATTTTTACTAAAAAATATTGTCTCAAAAAAATCTGTCTGCTTAAGCTCTTCAAGACTATAACCTGTTATTTCTCTGGAACCGTATCCACAGACCACTATTTTGCCTTGTAAATCCGTTGAAATTATAATGATAGATTTTGCAGAGTTTAAAATATCCTGATGCAATAATGCCAAAGCTGAAACTTTATTGGATTGATTTATTGAATGATACATCAACAATACTATAACAACCAAAGTACTTGTTACTAAATATCCTAAAACTTTAGACTGATTTATAGAACCCAAATGTGCTAGTTTTACCACAGACCAGTTTTCTCTTTTTAAAAACTTTCTTGACACATAAAACTGTTCGTTGTTTACTGAAATAATATCTTTATCTTTTATTTCCGACAAAACCAAAGGTTTTCTTTTATACGAAGAGACTGAAAAATTCCACAATTTTTTAATCTTCGCATTTTCCTCTCCAGACATCAAAACTTTTCCGTGTGCGTTTATTATAAAAACATTGCCAACCTTATTTAATTCCTTAACTATGCTAAGTACCGAATCTTTTACAACAACAATGCCAACTTTGCCGTATTTGCTACTGTTAATTATAGAGGCGGAATAAAAATTTCCTTTGTTTATATAATTATAATCTCTAATAAAACCTTTTTTAATCCAACCTTTCAAATGTTCAAAGAATTTAGCATTTTCATTATATATATTTTTCTTTTTTGAGAAATTCCTATCCGGATAATTTGAATAATAAACAATTCTCCCATTCATATCTAAAACACATACCAATGAAATGCCAAAACTGTTTTTATACGAGTTCAACATTTTGGCAATGACAGGATCATTATCTGGAGACATGTTTGCCAAAGATTCTTTTAAAAACGGTGAATTGGACAGAGATTTGGATATCTGATCTATTTTTTCTAAAACAACAAAAGACGTTCCTGTTATATCTTCATTTATTGAATCGATTTCTTCTATAATAGTATTTTTTGAAACTATTTCAAGGTAATTTGAAAGAAAAAAATCCGGAAACGAATATAAAAACCAATATTGAAGCTAAAGGCATATGCTTCCAATAAAATGGAATATAATCATATATCTTTACTTCTTTCTCGTGTATAATTTTAGAGTATTTGAAAATTAAATTTGATATTATAAATAATGAAACGGCTTTAATTATCTGCAATATTGCAAAAAGGGCAGTAGAATTAATGTTGAAAAGATCAAAAAAGTTAAAAATACATGCGCTTACTCCAAAAGACACCGAACAAATTATTATACTCGCAAATTTTCTTTTCTCATTAGAAATGACTTCATAGTAATTATACTCCACAAATATGATAAGATCCCAAGCTATTATAAAAAAACCAAATGTAAGAGCTTTAAGGCCAGTGGCTCCAAAAAAACAATATCCCGCCAAAGGAATAACTATTAAAGGGAATATATAATATTTTAAAAATTTAATCTTTGTAAATTTTGATAATACTCGTTCAATGACGATAAAAAAAGATATGTTATAGATATAAATAAATATGTACTGTATAGAGTACAAATTTTTGGTTGAGATAACCCCACTGTACGAGAATGTTTCAATAAAACTAACAACAGGCCCCGCAAAGGGCAAACACAATAAACCAATGATATGTATTTTGCTTATTTTTAATTTTTGTAATATAAAACATGCTAAAGCAAAGCACAAATACGCCCAAGAGGAAAGAAAAATTATATAATTGTAATTTTTGGCGAAAAACCCCATTTAATGCTCGCTGAAGCGACAATTTTTAGTAAAATTTACTTCCACGACAAATTTCTTTGTAACTACAATATTTACAAAAAAACACGTTACAGGCAACTGGGAACTCTTTTTTATCTTTTGGTATGTTCTTTTCAATATTTGTTAAATATTCGTACATATCTTTTGTTTCAGATTCTACTGTATTTGCAAAGTTAGATATGGAAGAATCATC
>JAITOG010000113.1 GCA_031290075.1 Holosporales bacterium
CCAACAAAATATCAATATTCTATTGTTGGAGACAGAGGTTTTGGGCAGCAAAGGATTCTTGAGATTTGTAAGAAGCATGGCTTTTCTTTTGTTTTGCGCAGATGCGACGATTTAAACTAACCCTGTTCATTAATTGATTTTTACAATTTTGGGCCTCTGCGCTGCAGAGCCTTCAAAGGCCGAAAAGTTAAATGTGAACACAGTTACTAATTTCAGAGGCCCCAATTGGCGCAATCGTCCAGGATGCTAAGAGAGGAATACCTCGCTTATAATTAAAAGTCATAATGACCCCCTAATAAAATAAGAACAAAACCTATTTTTAGAGTAGAAAAGAAGTGTTTAGAAATGGTTAATTGAAGGGAAAAAAATACAGGAATAATTATTTTTATACTTAAGAACTAAAAGCCCCTGCTACACATTCCAAGTTGTAAAAATTTTAGAAATTAGATAATAATTATAAATGATCATTAAAGATTTAGCCAAAAAATGAAGATAGCAATAATAACTGGTGGATGGTCTGGCGAACGCGAGATTTCGCTTAATTCAGCAAAATCGATGTTGGAAGCTATCAAGCATTTAAATAAATATGATGTGTGCGTTATAGATTTTCAAAAAAATTTACAACAATTTGTAAATGACTTGAAAATAGCAAAGCCTGATGTAGCATTACTAGCAATTCACGGTGTTGGCGCGGAAGATGGAGTTTTACAAGGGATTTTAGAAATTGCTGGAATTCCCTATACTTCCTCAAGTGTTACGGCATCTGCTATAAGCATGGACAAAATTTTTACACGTATAATTACGGAAAAAATTGGAATTCAAGGGCCAAAATGGAAAGCATTACCTATTGATGAACTGCGCAAAAATGGTGAAAACTTTGCATTTCCTTATGTAATTAAACCTAGAAACGAAGGTTCAAGTATCGGGGTTTCTATAATTTATAATCAAAAAGATCTGGAAAAAGCTTTGGATGCTTGGACTTTTGGAAACAAAGTTTTGCTTGAAGAGTATATAAAGGGAAAAGAAATTCAGGTTGCTATCATATGCGGTAAGGCAATTGGAACTTTGGAAGTTCAACCAGATGCTGAATTTTTTAATTACCATGCAAAATATACAGATGGAATTACTAAACACATTTTTCCTGCACAAATTCCAGATGACATTAATAATCTTATATTGAAACAGTCTGAACAAATTTTTAGCATATTGGAATGCTCTGGGATTGCTCGAACAGAGTTTATTTACGGGGAAGATTCTAAAGTTTATTTTTTAGAAATTAATACCCAGCCAGGAATGACATCGCTTTCAATTGTTCCAGATATTGCCAAAAATTTTGATATTTCTTATATTGAGATAATTGAAAAGATGATTGAAGCTGCAATTTTAATTAATTAGTAAAACTATGGAAAGTATATTTTTATGTATTTTTCTTTTATTTACATTAATTGGAATTATTTTTTATTTAATAAAAAGTTTGAAAATACATTCAATTAATCTTCAAGAAAAATCATACATTTCTCTTCAAAAAAAAGAAAAATTTTCTTCTAAATTTATGCCTGTAGTTTTAGCGGAAATTTCTACTATCTTATTTATGATTCTATTTATACCAATTATTGTTATTAATAAATACAATACTATTGAATTAATATTCTTTCTATTTTTAGTAATAGCTTGGATTATAAGTATAATTTATTGTTTGAAAGAAGATTCTTCTTATCTGTCTTAAACAAAGAAAGCCTTTGCCATATACTGGGGTCCCCAAAAAATGCGGATTTTAATTGTTGCCAATCTCCTGAAAATTCCCAGGTAACTTGGATTCGCAATTTTTGATAGTTGGATTATATCCAATTGCAACAACATATATTTCTGCAGAATCTGAACGACTAGATGGTGGTTTAAAATGCGAAACTTTTTTGAATTTTTTCTTCATTTCAGCTAACAAGGTGTTTTCTGTTCCTCCTCTAAGAACTTTTGCTACCATACATCCATCCTTTTCCAAAACCATATCGCAAAAATTCAAAACGCATTTAACTAAAAACATAATGCGCGTATGGTCAACGCTGGATATTCCGCAAGCAGAAGAAGCCATATCACTTAGCACAACATCAGCTTTTTTTCCTTGAAGAACCTCTATAATATTATTTATTGTTTCTTTTTCAGTAAAATCTCCAATAATTGATCGAATTCCTGAAATAGATTCAAATTCCTGCAAATCTACACCAATAATAATTCCACCTTTTACTCTTTGTTTTACAACTTGTAGCCATCCTCCAGGGGCACATCCTAAGTCAATAACTACTTGCCGCGTTTTCAAAATTTTAAATTTATTATCAATATCAATAAGTTTGAAAGCTGCGCGGGATCTATAGCCCTCTTTTTTTGATTTTAAAACATATGGATCATTCAATTGACGTAAGAGCCATTTTCTAGAGGATGGAGTACGCTTTTTTTTACTGTTTAATGAAATACTCATACACTAGATTATTTATGAAAGGCTTTTGCCCATAAAAAAAAATTACTTAACAATAGTTAGGACTAAAAAAACATTTCATATGGAAAGCGTAGGTAAATCCCTTTTTTAGAATCAAAGCTTACATACACAGAGTCTATTAAGTTAGAATTTACACAAACTTAATCTACACTCTCCAATTTTTTTTTAACAGTCTCTTACTTATGATTTCTTAACAGCTTCTCCCTGACCTTTTTTTATAAAGTCATTCCAACTTTTAACTTTATCTTTGCTTTCATTCAAAATATCGCTTGCTGCTGTTTTTAAAAGTGATAAAAGACTTACTTCACTTACTTGAATATCAATAATTCTTAAATTATTAGTACTAAGAATTACTACCTGAATAGTTTCATTTGTTTTACTATTAATCATTTCTATTAAAAATTTTTTAACTTTTTTTCCATTACGAGCACATTCAATCTTTTTAACAGAATAATCTTTTATCATTGGCAAAAAAGATTCTGTATTTAAACTAATAAATTTTGACCATGTTTTTTCAATTGCATCTTTTAATTTTTTTGGATATTTTTTCCAATTTTGAGCAAAAACTCTTCCCTTTATTACTTTTGTTGCTACATTCTCTTCAATCCAATCAGTAAGTTTTTCTTTTGATATTGTTTGTAATTCTTGCATTTTTTCTTTTGCAACTGTTACATCGTCTTTTTGATTAGGATTTTCTTCTTCTTCTTTTGATTTAATTGAATCTTTTTTTTCATCTTCTTTATTTATTTTTTCATTCTCTTCATTTTTTGTTGTCACTTTTTCATCTTCTTTATTTTCTTCCAAACCGGATTTATTATCCTCAGCTTTCTCTTCCTCTTTTAAAGGAACTTCAGCTTCTTTGCTTTCTTTTTCTTCGGTATTTATTT
This sequence comes from Holosporales bacterium, assembly GCA_031290075.1. Taxonomy (GTDB): domain Bacteria; phylum Pseudomonadota; class Alphaproteobacteria; order BNTO01; family BNTO01; genus JAITOG01. The sequence continues at coordinate 3,379 of JAITOG010000113.1, forward strand.
TTGTCTCATTATCCAAATTTTCAGAATTTTGAGTTGTTTCCTCAGATTTAGTTTTTTTATCTTCCGAATTATTACACCCAACAAGGAATAAAAAACCTAAAGATAGCAATAAAAAATTTCTTTTTAACATAACTGCTCATTATAATAAAATTAAAGTACTATTTACATTGTATCTAGCGAATTCTATTTTTGCAATACTTAAAAATATTACAAACTTTAAGTTTAGTTACTTAAAATAAAGGCTATTCGTTATTTGCATTAGTGAAATTTTGTATAGGAATTTCCACTTGAACAGATCGCTTTGCAACTGTAATTCCTTTAGTTCCAAAGTAAATAATTCCTCCTAAAAATACAAAAGCCATTATTCCATAAATAATTTTGTAAAACATTTTAACGAACCTCACTAATTAAATTTTTTATTTTTTGAATAGCTGTTGATAAAGCACCAACGTTAGTTCCGCTTCCCTGGGCTTTGTTTGCACGTCCTCCTCCGCTTCCATCAAGACATTTGCAAGCCTGCTCTATTAAATATTTTGCACTTATTCTATCTGTATAGTTAGCGTCAACAAAAATTACCAAAGATATTCTTTCTTTACTAGTTCCTATTACAATCATTACTTCATCTTTCATTTTTTTCTGCAAATCATCGGAAATCCCTTGTATTGCTGCAGATTCAATATCTTTGATCATATGAATTTCTACACAAAAATTTCCCAATGTTTCATATGAGCTTTCAATATTTTTACATGCATTAGAAGTTTTAAGCTGAGAGATTTGTCTTTGAAGATGTTTATTTTCCTCTAAAAGGGAATCTATTAAATCTCGTTGCTGTTTTTGTTCTTTATTAAAAAACTCTAATAAAGCATTGCCACATACCGCTTCAATTCTTCGCACTCCTGCTGCAATTCCACTTTCTGAAAGTATTTTAAATAATCCAATTTCTCCTGTATTTGAAACATGCGTTCCTCCGCAAAGTTCTTGGGAAAAATATTCTTCTGAATGTAATTGCCCAATCTGAACAACACGTACCATATCACCATATTTTTCTTCGAAAAATGCTAGGACTTCCATTTTTTGAGCTTCCTTAGCAGAGCATTCGATTGTACGCGATGGTAAAGCTTCAAGAACAATAATATTTACTAAATTCTCAATTTTTAGTTTTTCTTCATCTGTCAAAGACTTATTATGCGTGAAATCAAAGCGTAGCTTTTCTTCGTTTACAAGAGATCCTCTTTGCATAACGTGATCTCCAAGAATTCCCCTTAAAACAGATTGTAATACATGTGTTGCTGAGTGATGAGCAGAAATGCGTTTGCGCCGCAAAATATCAACATTTGCTTTAACTTTACTGCCAACGCATGGAGAACCTTTAGTAACTAAACATTCATGGATAACACGGCTATTGATTGCATACGTATTCAATACTTGGCATTCAAAATCTTCGTATTTTATATGCCCAGTATCACCAATTTGTCCTCCAGATTCGGCGAAAAATGGAGTTTCTTTAAGAACAACTAAATATTTTTCTTCTTCTTTTGTTTTCCATATTAAAACAATTTCTTCAAGTTTTTCTTCAATTGAAAAGACGTCATAACACTTTTTTATTGTTGGCTCAATTTTTTCTAATTCTTTTTCAAATAATATGTTTCTTGCTTCTGTTTCAATCCCTAAAGTTCCAGCTTTTTGGGATCTCTCTCTTTGTTGGCCCATAGCTTGCTCAAATCCCTCAAAATCCACAGAGATTCCACGGGAACGCAAAATATCAGCTGTTAAATCAACAGGGAAACCATAGGTATCGTAAAGCTTGAAAGCTACATCCCCAGGTAAAATTTTTCCTGAAAGCCCTGCAACAGTTTCCTCAACAAGCTTAAGCCCAAAATCAAGTGTTGCTCCAAACCTTTTTTCCTCTTCCAAAATAACGCTTTTAATGAGCTCTTTATGTTGTATAAGCTCATGATATTGCAATCCCATAAGTTCAGCCATTTTATCAACAAGTTGGAATAAAACTGGTTCTTTTTGTCCCAGAACTCTAGCATGGCGAATAGCTCGGCGCATAATCCTGCGAAGCACATATCCACGCCCCTCGTTTTTGGGAAAAACTCCATCAGCAATTAAAAAACAAATAGAGCGAATATGGTCAGCAATAACATTGTAAGATTGGTAATTTTTTTCATTTTTTTGCGTTATTTTTTCAATTTCTGCAATTAGATTAATAAATAAATCTGTTTCAAAATTATTATGTTTTCCTTGCAATACCGTAGCTATGCGTTCCAGCCCCATCCCTGTATCAATGCAAGGCTTTGGAAGAGAAATCCTTTTATCTGGAAGTTGTTCATATTGCATGAAAACCAAATTCCAAATTTCAACAAAACGATCTCCGTCTTGATCTTTTGATCCTGGAGGGCCTCCGAAAATTTGCTCCCCATGATCGTAAAAAATTTCAGAGCACGGTCCACACGGACCTGTATCACCCATAGACCAAAAATTATCGCTTGTTGAAATTCCAACGATTTTTTCATCTGAAAAGCCAGAAATTTTTTTCCAAATTTGCTTAGCTTCTTCATCTTCTGAAAAAACTGTTATCCACAATTTTTGTGGATTTATTCTAAATTCCTTTGTAACAACCTGCCAAGCATGGTATATCGCTTCTTCTTTAAAATATGCTCCAAATGAAAAATTTCCTAGCATTTCAAAAAAGGTATGATGGCGCGCTGTGTAGCCCACATTTTCAAGGTCATTATGTTTACCTCCAGCACGTACACACTTTTGAGCCGTAGAAGCTTTTAAAAAAGATGGTTCTGCTTCGCCTGTAAAAAAATCTTTAAATTGAACCATTCCTGCATTTGTAAAAAGAAGGGTAGGATCATTTTTAGGAACAAGACTGCTTGATTGCACAATTTCATGGCCCGTTTTTTTAAAGTACTCTAAAAATACTTCCCTAATTTCATTTAAAGATTTTATCGACATGCTTATTAAAACAGTGTGAAGCTATATTTTTTTGTATCAAAATATACTAATTTCCACAAGAAGAATGGAATAGATTCTTTCAGGTAAATGGCCTGTATTTTTCTTTAAAAGATAACTTTTGGGCCCAAAAATCCTTTTTTTTCAATAAATTTAGCTCTTTTAACTCCAAAAATTGTTTTTTCCTGAAGAGGAAAAGAACTTCCTCTTTTTCAATTATACCTATTTCCTCTTCAAATTTATTTTCTAATTCTTTCACTTCTTCTAATTTCATCTCTTCAACGTTTTTAAGCCCACATTCTTGGCTCCATACTTTAGCATGAAATCCGCCAAATCGATTGCTGGAAATTAAAAAACGGTCATTTCCTTTAACTCCTATCACTTTTTGCATAAGAAAAACTGTTGGCACAACTGGATGAAAAAACAGCCATCCCCCATAAAGCAAGAATGGCAGACCAATCAAACGTTTGCTACGCTCATTCCAAATCATGAGCCAAAGAGCGCTTAAGATAATTAAAACCACGCTAAAAGTTGAAGGTTTTACAACCAAAAAATCTGAAAATGGTATCGCTCCAATACGCTCAGCTACAAAGTTTAACAATTTCAGGCCGAATTGAAAAAGTGAGAAAAAAGGTGCAAAACCTCCCCAAAAAAGCGAAAACATAGCTAAAATTCCAACAGGCATAATAAATAAGCTTAATAATGGAATAGCCAACAAATTCCCTAAAACCCCAACAAAAGTAAAACGCTGAAAAGTGTAAATAATAATTGGTGTAGTTGCTATTGTAGCAATTAAAGTAGAAAAAATACTTTGTTTAATAGCATTAAATATTGGAGAAAAAAATTTAAATATATTATATGTATTTGCAAATTTTATTGTAAAATTATTATGCTTCTCATAAAAATAACAAAGCCCTGTAACCGAAGCAAAAGATAGTTGAAAGCTAACAGAATATAAGCTTTCTGGGAATGTAATCAAAATAACAATTGCCGCTATTGCAACGCTATACAAGCTAATCGGGCGCTCATTAATCAAAATAGCAATCATAGAAATGCAAACCATTAAAAATGCTCGCATAGCCGAAAAAGAGACTCCTGAAAGAAGTAAATAAAACAAAGCAACTGGAATTGTAAGGGCTGCTGCAATTTTCATTACAGAAAATTTTTCTGCAAAGCGCGGAATTAAAACTAATATTTTAGTTATTATTAAAAATATAATAAAAGTAAGTAATCCCATATGTAATCCAGAAATTGCTAGAATATGCGAAATTCCAGATTTCGTGTAATTTTCTCGTGTCTTAATGGAAATTCCAGATTTATCGCCAATAGTTAGCGCACCAGCAATAGGCATTACATCTTCGCTCAAAAAGTCAGAAGTCTTATTTTTTATAAAAAAACGAATTTTTTGAATTTTTTTTGAGATTTTTTCATTAATTTTCGATTCTTTTATCTTTTTGGGCTCATATATTTTTTCAACGTTTTTAAGGCGCCCAAAGGCGGATATTCCTCTAAAATAGGCATCAAATCGCGCGTTATAGCCACTCATAGTAATTGGAGGTGGAGGAGGAAAAATTTTAGCTTCTAATTTTATGCGCGCCATTGGCTCAGCTTTTTGAAGCATTTTAAATGGTCCCTGAACTCTTATTTTAAAATTTGAATTTTTCCGAGCCACAGATAGACCTTTTCCTTTTACATCCGAGAGAATTAATCGCCTTACAATTCTTGGACGTTTTAAAGTTCCTCGAGGAACGTCTTCTATTGATTCAATAATACCGTCTAAAGTTATGTGTGGGATCTCTTTGGAAAAATGTGGAGTATTAACACAGAACGTGCGGATTTTTGCTGCAGAAAATCCGACTACTACACAAATAGTTAATTGTATCCCTAAAATCAGCCATGTTAAAGAATTCACATATTTTGTAGTTTTTTTTAGATATTCTTTGATTTCTTTTATCAAAAATAAAAATAATAATAAAAGCGATATAAAAACGTATATTAAGGAATTGCTTGGTTCTTTGTTTAAGGAAAAATACAGAGCAATGCCTAAAGATAGAAATACTGGATAACAGAGGCGCCAACGATGAATTTCAAATTCTGCCATGCATTTTTTTCACCTTGAAGCCTCTGTTATGTATTTTTAAAATTATTCTTTAAAAAATCGGAGATTCAGCGAAAATTATCCAACCGAGTGCTTCTATTTTGTTTCTTGCAGTTTCTCCATTGCCATCTGGAATATCCATATTTGCCCCTCGTTCTATTAACATCTCAGCAAGTTCTCTTTTCCCCATCCGAATTGCTATGTGCAATGGAGTTTCTCTATTACCATCTAGAATATCCATATTTGCCCCTCGTTCTATCAACATCTCAGCAAGTGTTCTTTTCCTCATCAGGGTTGCTATGTGCAATGGAGTTTCTCCGTTCATCCCTTGAATATCAAGATTTACTCTATCATGATAAATGAAATTTTCAGCCAATTCTGGGAAATCGTTTGCTATAAGAGCTAGATGTAAAGGAGTGTTTCCAGCTTCATCTACAGCATTAACATTTGCTCCATTTTTAAATAAAAGGTAAGTAAGATCTAATACGTCTACATTTATATTTCCTTCAGCAATAATATGAAGCAGGGAACGTCCCTGGCCGTCAACAGCATCAACATTTGCACCTCTTTTTTCTATTAAAAACTTTATAAATTCAAACGGAACTTCTAATTTTTCATCTTTTATAATCCGATGTAACAATGGCGTACCATCATCAGCAAGAAGGTGTAGATTCCCCCCATTTTTAATTAAAAAACCCAATTGATCAACCGAATATCCACTGTCTAAAGCATCGTGTAAAACAAGTTCCTCAGGGAAAATTCTTACTCCTTTTGCTAATAAGAGCGCAATAAATTCAAATGGATATACTTTTTTTTTAATAGCAAGGCTTATAATATGACCCTGTTCTTCATTTGCAATTGTTACCAAATTTTCAATACTATGGAATATCTGTTCAAGTATATGATGACATTCGCTAGTTTCATACGAAGGTCGTTTTTCAATGCTTCCTTCAGTTTGTTCAATACTGCATAACAAAATACATGCAGCTATAACTTTTACTTTTCTCATTTATTTCCTCAAAAAAAGTGCTACAAACAAGATAAAGTATGTAGAAATATTAAAAAACTGTCAATTCCATCCCCATAATAAAATAAGAAACTGTCTTTATGGATATTTTAATTGGTGTTTTATACCCAAACCCCAAAAAATTGCAGATTCAAACTTCTTGGGTTTCAAGGATTGGCAGCAATTAAAATCCGCATTCTTTGGGGGCCCAAGTATATATCAAAGATGTAACATTTCGGGAAGATTTTTCTGTAAAAAGAAAAAATCCTTTTGTGTTTTCAAGCCTTATTGATATGGGATTAAATATTATGAGAAGTAATGGAGAAAATAATATTTCTAATACTGT
>JAITOG010000114.1 GCA_031290075.1 Holosporales bacterium
TGTTAGCCTAATTAATTATAGCAGGCAATAATGGAAATAGGCCTTTAGGATTTTACTGAAAGGTTAGGATAAAGGCTTGTATGAATCTTTTTTAATTACTGCTTAGAAGCTGTCTTCATAGATATTTTAACTGAGGGTTTTTTACGTCAAATCCGGTGCTCGAATCCTCATGGAGTTTGGGGAAAATTTGTGATTTTCCCCAATGCCCCTCATGTATATCTAATACACTCCGGTTCTGCGCTTCGTATGCTCCTTCAATTTTGCTAGAAGAAATTGGTTTCAAAATGAAGTCTAATAAATATATATAAGTATTAAAATGGATAAAAAAAAATATTTAATTACTGAAACATACCATAAATTTCGCATTGATATTGCTCTAGCACAAATTTCAGGTATAAGTCGCTCACAAATAAAAAATATGATGAAAGAGAAACTTATAACCTGTAATAAAATTATAATAAACAATACAAATCACAAAGTACAACAAAATGATGTTATAGAATTCGAGAGTAAAAAAAATATACCTTCAGAGTTCGTGCATTCAAATATTCCTTTAAATATTGTTTTTGAAGATGAACATATATTAGTAATAAATAAGCCTGCTGGTATGGTGGTACACCCGGCAGCTGGGAATCATGAAAACACCGTTGTAAACGCAGTACTTTCTTATTGCGATATCTCTGGCGTTGGCGATTCGGCGCGCCCTGGAATTGTTCACAGGCTAGATAAAGATACTTCTGGGCTAATGATCATTGCAAAAACAAATCAGGCTCATGCGGCTTTATCTGCTCAATTTGTTCCAGTTTTTAATGAAACTGATAAATATTCAAAAAAAATAAATCGCACATATTTTGGAATCGTTTATGGTTGTCCTTCCAATTTTTTTGGAACTATTAAAACCAAAATTGCTAGGCATCATGTTTACCGTCAGCAAATGTGTAATCTAGATATAGAAAGCAATGCAAAACGCGGGAAAATTTCAATTACTAACTATTTTGTTGAAAAAGTTTGGAGTTTTCCCAAAATACGCATAAGTTTAATGCGTTTTCAATTGTTAACGGGGCGAACACATCAAATCAGAGTTCATTGTCAATATTTAAAAATTCCCCTTGTGGGAGATCAAGTTTATTGCGGGAAAATTAGTCCAATTATAAAAAATAGTTTACCTGAAGGAATTGTTAGTTTTCCACGCCAAGCACTGCATGCTAAAAGCATTGATTTCTATCATCCAATTACCAAGGAATTCATTTCATTAGATTCGGAATTTCCTGAAGGTATGGAAAACTTAATTAAAATCTGTAATGCTGAAAATTTTGAGAATACACGTTAAAAATATATAAGAAGTCTAATAAATACATAGTTGGATACTACAGAATATAACAGCCTTTAGGTTGTCTGCTTGCTTGAAGTAAGGCAATAATATCATCATGTCCTATTGCTATAGCTAAATCTAATGGTGTATCTCCATTTTTATTTTGAACATCTTTATCTGCTCCAGCTTCAAGTAATACTTGAACAATTTCTGTTTGCCTATAATAAACTGCCCAATGAAGTGGTGTACCTCCACCATTATCTTTAGCATCTTTATCTGCTCTAGCTTCAAGTAATACTCGAACAATTCCTATATGCCTAGAAGCTGCCCAATGAAGTGGTGTACATTCTTGAGTATCTTGAGAGTTAATAAGAATATTATTCTCCCCAATTAATCTACTAACCTCTCCTATGTCCCCGTTATAAGCTGCATCATGAAGTGGAGTTCTTACAGCAGCAGCAAGAGCTTCTTCAGGAGCAGCGTCTGGAGCTGCACCACCAGCAGGAACACCATTACCAGCACCACCATCTGCAGCATTTTTCCTACTTCTATAATACCAAATAATAGCTACTATTCCCACTACTGCTACTATTGCTCCTCCTATAATCCGCTTTCCTAGGTATTCTTTAAAAGAATCTTTGCCATTTTTCCGCAATTCTCCAACCCCTTCTATAGGGTGTAGTATTGCTTGGCCTATTTCCTCTGTTTCATGTATTGCTATTGCGCCACCTAATTCCCCGCAAGAAATATTGCTTATCCCCAATAATGAAACAAGCAGCGCTATAGTTTTATAAAATCCTTTCATTTTCTTTACGTCCTTTAAAATAATCTAACAAAGATAATAATAATAATAATAATAATAATAATGTTCCTTCTACATTTCAAGCTTTATTTTAATTTTTTTTATCTTTTTTTTCAACGTATTATAGTCGTTGTAAAACAATGGATTTGGGGTTGGCATAACTATACTGTGTGATACTTTTCCAATACTTTCCTATATTTCATGGCGCCGTAAGGATAGGATTTTTCGTAATTATCTCGAAATTATCGTTGATCCTTGTTTTCATTTTCTCCGCAAGTTCCGGCCATTTCCTGTCAAAAAACTGAAAAATCTCGTTTTTGAAAGCTTTTGGCGTATCAAAAATCTTATTTTGTTTTGCATGCTCGTTCATAACCTTCCACAGCCTCTCGATAGGATTCAAATTTGGTATACACAGGCAAAAAATAAAGTACAATTTAAGGATTCTTACGAGGTTTCTTGGGTGATAAAGACACGCCATAAATTTTTTTGATGTAATCGCAATAGTTCGCGTTAATAATTCTTTTATGCTATAATCATTCATAATAAAGCTGGCAAAAAAGATTTTACTCTAGAAGTAATAAAAAAAAAGGAGGTGATAAAAGTGGAAGTAATTGTAAGAGACAATAATGTTGAACAATCCATGCGCATTTTAAAAAGAAAAATGCAGCGTGAAGGAGTGTCTCGTATAGTAAAACTAAAACGTGCTTATGAAAAGCCTTCTGTAAGAAAAAAACGTGAAGCTGCCGAATCTTTGAGACGGCAAAGAAAAATGAGCAGATACAGGACATGAACCTAATCTAAGGTCTTCCAATTATTGTAATAATAGACTTCCTTCGAAACCAATTTTTTCTAGCAAAGTTGAAGAGCATACGAAGCGCAGAACCGGAGTGTATTTTGACGTACATGAGGGGCATTGGGGGGAATCACAGATTTTCCCCAAACCTCATGAAGATTCGAGCACCGAAGCGACGAATAAATTTGCAGAAGAAATTGGTTTCGAAGGAAGTCTATTAAAAAATTAAAGAAAAAATGCAAAAATCTTCATGGTTAAAAAAATTAGGATCCACTATTAAAAAATCTGCTCAAGGGCTTAATGTAGGACTTTCTGAAATTTTCTCCTCATCAAAAGGGCAATTAGACCAGAAGCAAATAGAAGAAATTCAAGATCTTTTAATACAAAATGATGTTGGCTTTGAAACTGTATGTTTTATTTGCAATAAATTAAAAGGGAAAATTTTAGAGAATGTGGAAATCGCTAAAAGCATTTTAGCAGAAGAAATAGCTAAAATCTTGGAACCTTATTCTGTTCCGTTTTCCATACAAAAAACGCCGATTCCTTATACCATTATAATGGCTGGAGTTAACGGAAGTGGGAAAACTACAACAATTACGAAACTATCGCAAAAGCTCTTAGCCCTTGGTTTTTCTGTTGAATGGGCTGCATGTGATACGTTTCGAGCGGCTGCTGTTGAGCAAATGCAAGTTTGGGCCGATCGTATAAATGTTTCGGTATATAAAAGCGACCTTGCTCCAGGAAAAAAGCAAGATCCTGCTGCTCTGGCTTTTCGAGCATTTCAAGAAACTTTTAAAAAAAAAACAGATGTTTTATTTATAGATACAGCGGGTAGACTTTATAATAATGATCAATTAATGCAAGAACTTGCGAAAATCGTACGTTCTTTAAAAAAAATAAACAACGAAATTCCGCATAAAAATATTTTGGTTTTAGACGGGATAGCAGGACAAAATGTGTTACATCAGGTAGAAGCTTTCAAAAAATTAATTCCTATAACAGATTTAATTATTACAAAACTTGATGGAACTGCAAAGGCGGGTTTTGTGATTGAGCTCTGCAGAAAATTTCAATTAAACATTGCAGCAATAGGCATTGGGGAAGCTGTAGATGATCTTGATTATTTTGCTCCTAAGGTTTTTGCAGAATCTTTACTAGGATTGTAGGAACTTAAGAAGCTGTCTTCATGGATATTTTACTGGTGTTTTATCCTTAACCCCTGCATAAAAATATCTCTTATAAATCCCTGTTTACAAGGATTATTTTTTTTTAAAAGTCGAAAACAAGCCTTTTATTTTTTGGATAAAGTTGTTTTATATTAACTTGTTTTATTAAAAATATTTTTAAATATCATAAAAAAAATAGTTAGTTTACAGTAAACATAGTTAGCATAAAGACAACTTTATCAAAAAAATAAAAGGCTTGTTTTCGACTTTTAAAAAAAAATAATCCTTGTAAACAGAGATTTATAAGAGATATTTTTATGCAGGGGTTAAGGATAAAACAATCTAAAAGACTGGAAACTAGCCTGGTAATCCTTTCACATAAAGTCTCTCCAAGCTTCGCAAAATGTTTAAAAATAAGGTCCATTTAATACAACCTTTCTTTGGAATAACTAAAAAATTATATCCCCTTTTTACTTTTATTAATATTTTTTTATTTTGTAGGGATGTAAGGACCTATACTGGGGCCCTTACACCCCTGCATAAAAATATCTCTTATAAATCCCTGTTTACAAGGATCAATTTTTTTAAACAGTCGATAACAAGCCTTTTATTTTTTTGATAAAGTTGTTTTTATGCTAACTATGTTTACTGTAAACTAACTATTTTTTTATGATATTTTAAAATATTTTTAATAAAATAAGTTAATAAAATATATT
>JAITOG010000011.1 GCA_031290075.1 Holosporales bacterium
CAATTCAGTGATATCATGATTCATTGCTAGATTCCTTTTAGGAGTAATTGTTTATCAGGAATCTAGCCTATTTTGAGGGGTTTGAAAATCTTTTTCTAATCCATAGTTCGCGTTATTACTTAAAAAGAGGATCATGAAATTAGTGGGGGAAGTAATGCATTGTCCACTATTCATGTTTGGCCTAATGCTCTCTTCTTTAACTCGTTAAAACGTTATTCGGTTTATAGAAGTTCTAAAAAAAAGGACGAGGATCTGTTGCGTATAAGTGAACAAGTCTTTTATCAGCTTCATCTAAAAACGTGTTTTCCAAAATTTTTACTCTTATTAAAATCACGATTTCTGTAACGCTATCTTCTGTTTGCTCACCAGAAAAAAGTTCTTTTACAAGCGGAATTTTAACTATTGGTTTTTTACTTTGATTTTGAATTGATTGTGTTTCCATTAACCCTCCCAAAATAGCAATCTCTCCATCATTAAGCCGCAAAACAGAATCTATTTCTTTTACTTCAACAACTGGAACTTTTGATTCTGGAGCTGTTCTTTCTGGAGGGGTTCCTTCAGTATTTTGCATATTAGCATTATTAGCTACCACAATTGATGGATCCGACACATCTCCAGCCAGCTTTGAAATAGTTGGCCTAAGGAACAAAATAACACTTTTTCTAACAGGATCTATAGCCGGTTGCACAGACATTACAAGACCTATAGGAACCGTTTGAATATCGCTTCCAACAGAAACTTCAGCTTGAGAACTTTTTGTATAGAAATGTTTATTATAATTCATCTTAAAATATACATGATTTTTAGCAATTTTTAATATAGCTACTTGATTATTCATAACAGTTAACCTTGGGCTTGATAAAGTTTTGGTTGTTCCAAATTTTTGCAAGCAATTTAATACAAAGTTTAAACCATGTATTCCCTTAAATCCTTCATTAAAATTGGCAATATATTCAAAAAAATTCCTACTGTCTTGGGAATTACTGCTAACTCCTCCACGCAAACTTAATCCATCTTTTCCACCTCCACTAGAGGAGGTACCAATACTATTCCATTCAATTCCATTTTTAAACTCTTCTTTCAATGCTACTTGTATAACTTTGGCTTCAATTAGAATCTGGCTTGTTGCTGACTTTTGAAGCATTTCAAGAAACTCAGCAATGCAGTGATGCTGTTCTGTTGTTCCATATACCGAAATAATTCCAGCTTGCTTATGAATAGTAAAATTTGCTTGTTCTTTCTCTTTATTAGCATTTCCTAATAAAACTCGTAAACTTGCTTCAAGTTCAGCCCAAAAATTATTTTCACTATTCATCTTTATCGAAGTATTGGAGCCATTCCCTTCATTTATAGTAGCCTGGCTTTTCTTCCAATTTGTATTTGTAGAAGTTGAAAAAATGTCAGTTACTGAAGAAATATTATTTTTACTTTGACGTGTTAAGTTTAAAAACTGAACATTATAATTTTTGCTAAATGGAGTATCTTCTTCTATTAATAAAAATTGTGAACAAATCCTGTATCGTATTCCTGCAATACTGCATATGTTTTCCAAAATATCAATGAAAGGTTTATCTGTTGCTAAGAAATCAATATGTTTTTGGACTGTAAATTTATCCAACTGTATATCTATTCCAAGCATTTGTCCTGCGCGGGTTAACGCAATATCTAAGGGAAGGCTTCTGGAAATATGAAGAGATATCCTTTTCCTATATGATTCTGGAATAACAATTGATGATGCGGATACGCTTTGTTTTTGGGGAAGAGGTATAGCTCCGTCGGGAACAGAAGTTAAAACCTTAAAATCAGATTCCGTAAGGTCGTTTCCAATTGGTGATTTTGCTTTATATTGACAGCCAGAAAGAAAAAGAAAAAAAATGTAAAAAACTATCAAATTTTTGAATTTTTTTGAATTTTTATAACGATTTTTCATATTTCCCATAATTAAGAAGAAAAATACTTTAAATTGAGGAGAGATCTTCTTCTCCTTCCTCCAAAGCCCAATTCCAAGAATCAAAACGCTCCTCAACGCTAAAAGAAAAGGAAGGTGGAGTTCGAGTTTCTAAGGAATCAAGTTCTCTGCGTTCCGGAAATGTGTTATGATATGCACTTTCCAAAGAGGATTCAGTATCACCAATTAAAGGGGAGTTAGCAGGCTCATCATTAACTAAAACTAAAGATTCTCTAGAGGATTCAGTATCATCAATTAAAGGGGGGTTAGCAGGCTCATCATTAACTAAAACTAAAGATCTTTCAGTTTGCTTTTTCTGTTTCCTCATAATTGAGTTATAGCGATTTTTTACACAATTTTTAGACCGTTTTGGGGAAGAAATAGTAATTATTCTCCATTTAGGTCCAAGTTCTTGCCTTATTTCAATAAGATGCGCATCTTCTTCTTTACTCCAACTTTTTTCAAACAAGCATAAGATATTCCAACGCTCTCTGCATTGCCTTCCTGTTGTTCCAGGAACTCTCTTAGCTATTTCATTCCAATACTCCTCTACTTCTTGTATAATGATTACATCTTCCTCTGGAGTAAATCTATGTTTAATCTGCTTTTCAACAGAATAAACGCCATCAATAACACATAAAAAAGATAAAAAAACAAAAACATTTTTAAATTGCGTTGACACAAAAACATTTTTAAAAAACATATAAATACCGTCTTATTAGTTAGTATCAATAAGTAAAGTGTTTGATTTTTTATTTTGTTTGTCAACCCAAAAACTTTTATAAAGGATGCAGGGCAATTGTTTAGCAATATTAAAAATAAAAACGCATAATAATTAAGAAAGGAAATAAAGTCAGATTTGTTATTAAAAAATTCATCTGGAATATTTGTAACACATTTTAATTTTAGAATATTTAATGCTATACTCAAACCCCAAAGAATGCGGATTTAAACTTCTTGGGTTTCAAGGATTGGCAGCAATTAAAATCCGCATTCTTTGGGGGCCCTAGTATATCCAAAATTTGCTTCCCCATAAAACGGATTTTCCCATCGTACGCGCTTGGGATTACAAGTAGGAATGGAAATCCGTCAAATAAAAACAGATCATTTTGCTGGCATTTTTGGCTCAAATATTTCAAAAACTTTTCTTTTACTTGGTATAAATAGCAATTTATCTAGTGAAAGTTGTTCTGCAACCAAGATTTGGAAACCATTCAAGCCAATGATTTTTGAAATATTAGACTTCCTTCGAAACCAATTTCTTCTAGCAAAGTTTAAGGAGCATACGAAGCGCAGAACCGGAGTGTATTAGGTATAACATGGGCTGAATTGCTTACATCTCTACATAAAAATATCTCTTATAAATCCCTGTTTACAAGGATCATTTTTTTTTAAAAGTAGAAAACAAGCCTTTTATTTTTTTGATAAAGTTGTTTTTATGCTAACTTAATTTATTAAAAATTTTTTTAAATATCATAAAAAAATAGTTAGTTTACAGTAAACATAGTTAGCATAAAAACAACTTTATCAAAAAAATAAAAGGCTTGTTTTCTACTTTTTAAAAAAAATGATCCTTGTAAACAGGGATTTATAAGAGATATTTTTATGTAGAGATGTAAG
>JAITOG010000072.1 GCA_031290075.1 Holosporales bacterium
TTTCATGTATTGCTCTTGCGTCACGTCGTGCTGCCCCGCAAGAAATATTGCTTATCCCCAATAATGAAACAAGCAGTGCCGTAGTTTTATAAAATCTTTTCATTTTATATCTCCTTTAAAAAAATCTAACCAAATAACCATATTGATAATATAATAATGTTTCTTTTAAATTTCAAGATTTTATTTTTTTTTTAACACATTGTAGCTATACCCAAACCCCAAAAAATTGCGGATTCAAACTTCTTGGGTTTCAAGGAATAGCAGTAATTAAAATCCGCATTCTTTGGGGGCCCCAGTATATATGAACTCTCAGAACAAAATATTACAGCTGAAAAAATAATGACTTTGCAGGCGATGGATTTTCCTTGAAAGAATGGCCTGGAGTTCAACAAATACTGCAGAAATTAAAAAAAATATTTTTACAAAAATTTCATTATTTTTCTTATTGAATATTACAACACCTATATGTAATCTTAAAAAGAGTATTAATATAAATTATATATTTGAAATTATTTTTTTGTTTTAAAAGCCTGCTATGCACATATTCTTTCTTTATACACAGCTTTTTTGTGTTACAATTTTTAAAAAAGGGGATATATAATTTTTGTTTCTAGCATTTTTGTATTAAGAGGAAAGTATGATAAATAAAATTATTCGTTTTATTATTGGTTCAGCAAATGATCGTTATATTAAGCAATTTAATCGTGTAGTTTCAAAAATCAATGCAAAAGAATTATGGGCTCAAAGCTTATCCGATGAAGATATCCGAAATCAAACAGAGATTTTTAAAGAGAAAGTTATAAGCGGTACTAAACTAGATGATATTTTACCTGAAGCTTTTGCAATAACACGAGAAGCTGCAAGGCGTGTTTTAGGGCAAAGACACTATGATGTACAGCTTATTGGTGGTATTGTCTTGCATAAAGGAATGCTTGCAGAAATGAAAACCGGTGAAGGAAAAACGTTAGTTGCTACGCTTCCTGTGTATCTTAACGCTTTGTCTGGAAAAGGAGTTCATCTAGTAACCGTAAACGATTATTTGGCAAAGCGTGACTCAGACTGGATGGGAGAAATATACAAATTCCTGGGCTTAAAAGTTGGTTGTATCCTTCATGATTTAAGCGATAGTGAACGAAAAGAAGCTTATGGTGCTGATATAACTTATGGAACCAATCATGAATTTGGATTTGATTATCTTCGCGATAATATGAAATTCTCTAAAGAGCACCGTGTTATGCGCCCATTTAATTACGCAATTGTTGATGAAGTTGACAGTATTTTAATAGATGAAGCCCGAACACCTTTAATTATATCTGGGCCAGCGGAAGATTCCTCAAATTTATATAAAAAAATTGATTCGATAATACCAAAGCTTTTTCCTGAAGATTATGAAAAAGATGAAAAACACAGAACCGTAATTTTAACGGAATCTGGAACTGAAAGAGTAGAACAAGAGCTGCAAATACTTGGTATTTTAAAAGAAACAAAATTGTATGATTCGCCAAATGTCAACGTAGTTCACCACGTAAACGCCTCCCTAAGAGCACACAAGCTATTTGCCAGAGATGTTGATTATATTGTCAAAAATGATGAGGTTATAATTGTTGATGAATTTACAGGACGTATGATGGAAGGACGCAGATATTCTGATGGATTACATCAAGCCCTTGAAGCTAAAGAAAGAGTGACAATTCAAAAAGAAAACCAAACATTAGCATCTATTACTTACCAAAACTTTTTCAGGCTTTATCCAAAACTTAGCGGAATGGGAGGAACGATTATAACAGAAGAAGCAGAATTTGAAGAAATTTATAAAATTAAAGCCGTAGAAATTCCAACAAATAAGCCAGTTATCAGAAAAGACTGGGATGATGAAGTGTATTTGAAAGCAGGAGATAAGTATAAAGCTGTAGTTCAACTTGTAAGAGAATGTATTGAAAGAAAGCAGCCTATACTTATTGGAACAACTAGCGTCGAAAAATCTGAATTAATTTCTTCTATATTAAAAAAAGAGGGCATAAGACATGAAGTTTTGAATGCTCGACATCACGATAAAGAAGCTTTAATAATTGCAAACGCCGGAAAATCAGGAGCGATTACAATTTCTACAAACATGGCAGGTCGTGGAACTGACATTAAACTAGGAGGAAATTGGGAAGCCAGAGTTCAAATTGAGCTGGGAAATATTCCTGATAGTCCAGCAAAAATCGAAAAGATTGAGGAGATAAAAAGAGAAGTTGAACTGGATCAAGCAAAAGTTATAGCTTCTGGAGGGCTATTTGTTATAGGGACTGAACGCCATGAAAGCCGCCGTATAGACAATCAGCTTCGCGGACGTTCTGGTCGTCAGGGAGATCCTGGAGCCTCAAAATTTTTTATATCGTTGGAAGATGATTTGATGAGAATTTTTGGTTCAAATAAGATGGATGTAATGCTGCGCCGTGCAGGAATGAAGGATGAAGAAGCAATTTCGCATAAATGGATTAGCAAAGCCATTGAGCGAGCTCAGAAAAAAGTGGAGGCACACAACTTTGAAATTCGTAAACATTTGCTGAAATATGATGATGTAATGAACGATCAAAGAAAAGTTGTTTACAATCAAAGATTAGAAATTATGGAACAAATGGATATTTCTGATCTTATTCAGGAAATGCGAGAAGATACTATGAATGACATTATATCTACATACATTCCAGACGATACCATTCCAGAACATTGGGATTTAAAAGGAGCTGAACTTGCTTTTTCTTCTATATTTAATATTAAAATTCCTACGGAAGAATGGAAACATGATGAATCCATGACTTCCTCTAAAGCCCGCGTAGAATTAGAAAACTTAGTGGAAAATGCTGTTAAAGAACAACTGGAAAAAATACCTGAACCATTATTGAAATCTACTGAACGCAGTGCACTTTTAAATATTTTAGATCAACATTGGAAGGACCATTTATTACATATGGATTATTTGCGACAAGGTATAAATTTAAGAGCTTATGCTCAAAGTAACCCATTAAATGAATATAAGCGTGAGTCTTTTAATATGTTTACTGAAATGATGCGAAATATTAGGTTGGAAATAATTAAAACTATTTCAAATTTCAACCTTTCAATGGAAGAATTAAATGAATTCCTGAATTTTTTACAATCTATTAGCGGACAAAATGATGAATTAATTTCAAATCTTCATAAGGAAGATTTAGATGAAGATTTTGAATTTAAAAATAGCTCTTCCTCTCAACAGGGCCGTATATCAAGAAATGCTGTATGTCCTTGCGGTTCTGGGAAGAGATATAAACATTGCTGTGGGGCTAAGGAAAAAAAATAAAGGAGTTAAGGATTTTTAAGGAAAAATGGAGCGCATAAGCGCCGTGTATTTAGTGTACGGTAGCATTATATACTGGGGCTCCCAAAGAATGCGGATTTTAATTACTGCCAATCCTTGAAACCCAAGAAGTTTGAATCCACAATTTTTTGGGGTTTGAGTATACATGAGAGGGTCATTGGGGAAAATCACAGATTTCCCCTAAACCTTATAAGAATTCGAGCATCGAAGCGACGAACAAATTTGCAGAAGAAATTGAGTTACGAAAAAAATCTAATTATTCATAGGTACAGCAATAGAATAATGGTTTTGCGAAATTTGTTGCCCCTGGGGAACATTAGGTAAAAGACCATTTCCTATGGTTCCATCGTATGATTTAAAGAATATATAACGTGTTTCATCAAATTTTTCTTCACTTGAATGAGATATAGGAACAAGTATATACTCTCCTGGAGTACAACTAATAATAATTAAATTAATTTTCATCAATTTAGCTAAAAGCTTAGCACTTTCAAAGCTCCAATCCATCCAATTGCTGATTCCATTAGTAATATCTCTAAAGTTTGAC
>JAITOG010000001.1 GCA_031290075.1 Holosporales bacterium
ATTATGCATAGATTGCGTAAAGATGCCATAACTTCTGGTGAATTTCCTTTTCTTATTGTTGATTTATCTTCATCAAAAACCATATCTCTCACCCAATGGAGGTTGTTTTCTATATTAACCCTGTTCATTAATTGATTTTTACAATTTTGGGCCTCTGCGCTGCAGAGCCTTCAAAGGCCGAAAAGTTAAATGTGAACACAGTTATTTCAATGATTTCTCCATATACTGGGGCCCCTAAAGAATGCGGATTTTAATTGCTGCCAATCCTTGAAACCCAAAAAGTTTGAATCCGCATTTTTTTGGGGTTTGGGTATAGTTCCATAATTTTTTCAGGAGGAGCTTTTTCCTTTGACAAACTATACCTATTCGCAGTAGAACCCTCTGATTCATCGTCTTCTAATTCAGCAGAATCACTAGAGAATTCAGATTGCGTTTTCCCGCCATTGGGTATAATGCGCTCTGTTTTTCCTTTAAAACCCTAAAGACAGCTTTTAATTCTTTAAAATAATCTTTTCAATTTTTTTAGAAACCTCTTCAACACTTAAAGAAGTGTCAATAACATGATAAGAAATACCAAGTTCTTTATAAAAATCTAAAACTGGCAATGTTTCATTTTTATAAACTTTAACTCTTTCAGCAAAAATTGCAGCGTTATCATCAGTTCTTTTTATAAATTCAATAGAGCCACACCGTTTACAGCGAAAGTTTTTGAAAGGCATTGTTTTCTCAGTATAAATGGCCTTACACTCTTTGCAAAAGAATCTTTCTACAACTCTTTCTTTTGCAATATCTTCACTAATATCAAGCAATAAAACCTTAATATTCATATCAACAAAAATCTTCTTTAAAGAAGAATGTAAAAGTTTAGCTTGTGGAACCATTCTAGGAAACCCATCAAATAACAGTTTATTTGAGGACATAGTGCTAAAAAACTTTTGCATAATTTGATCGGCAGCTTCATCAGGAACCAATTTTCCCGCATTATAAATTGGCTTCACTTTCTTTCCTAATTCAGACCCGCTAGCTATTTCTTGACGTAACGCCTCTCCCATAGAGAAATAAGTAAATCCAAGTTTTTTGCAAAGATATTCAGAATGAGTTCCTTTTCCAGACCCAGGAAGTCCAACTAAAATCACAACGCAACATTTAGAGTCTTTTTTTGAAATGTTAACAGCTTGATTTTGATTAGAAGTAGAATGTGATGAGACATTAGGCGTATTAAGCTGTTTGCAGCCTACAATGAACAAAAATATTACGCTTATAAACGTTGATAAAAACCTCATTTTTTGTACCTTTAATTTATTGAAACTAAAATATATCTAATTTATAGCAAACAATAATGTTACTTACTAATTATATGTAAAAGTTTCAGGGGGCTTTTAATTTTCAAATGTTCCTATTTTTTGCACGCCGAAGAATTAGCTACATCAAAGTAAAAAAGTATGAAGAGCTGAGATTTTGCTATATCTGTTTCAAAACAGATCTATACCCAATCGCAGTGAAATTCAGGTTGGAAATTTCAGCGAATCTGCCGACGTTGAACATAAGGGGGTCCAACGTTCTCTAATACGAATGGTATAATAACGCGAACTATGGATTAGGTGAAAGCCCCTCAAATGGCGTAATTGAAGGTTTTGTTGTCATGAGTTGATATGAGATCAGCACCGAAAACACATGAATAGCCATATTTGCCACAGATCTATGCCTTGTGTGCTCCAACATCATTGTCCTTTTTAAATATCCGAATATACCGGGGTCCCCAAAGAATGCGGATTTTAATTGCTGCAAATCCTTTGAAACCAAAGAAGTTTGAATCCGCAATTTTTTGGGGTTTGCGGATAAAACACCAGTTAAAATAATCCATAAAGACAAGTTCTTAAAAATGAACTGTGTTCACATTTAACTTTTCGGCCTTTGAAGGCTCTGCAGCGCAGAGGCCCAAAATTGTAAAAATCAATTAATGAACAGGGTTATGAATGATGCATAAATGCAATTACTTCTCTCACTAAGAAGCTGCCTTCATGATCTACCTTTTAAGTAATACATTCAATAATTAAAATATTACATACAGAAAAAATATTTTATATATAAGGCTTTACTTAATTTTTAATAAAATGCAATTATTCATCAAGTAAAACTAGGGAAGAATACAAGAGGTCATTATGTTTTTGAAATTTTAAAAACACATAAAATTTTAGATAAATACTTGCGAACTCCGCATTTCACTATTGACTTTTTAATTTTTTTTCATTTTTTACTTGAAATATGAAAAGAATTAATATTATAATATATAATATAGAGTATATAATTATTCGTATTAATATTACAAATTACTTACTTGGTTATTTTAAAGGAGATATAGAAAATGAAAGAATTTTATAAAGCTACGGCACTTGTTTCATTATTGGGGTTAGGGATAAGCAATCTTTTTTGCGGGGAATCAGCTGGCGTACAGGAAGGATATGAGGCAGAGGCAAGACGTAGGACAGAAGAGGTAGAGGCGGCACAGAGACAAGAGATAGATCAACTTTTTGCTGCAGTTGAAAGAGGATATTGCGGAGAGGTTGAGGAATTAATTTTAAAATCTGAGAATAAGAAAGCTCTTGTTAACGCTAGAGATGTTTTTGGATGGACACCACTTCATAACGCAGCTTCTGGAGGGAATCTAGAAATTGTTAAAGTATTACTTGAAGCTGGAGCAAATAAAGATGCTATATATAATTCTTATTATGGAATTACACCACTTCATGGAGCAGCTTTTAGAGGGCATACAAAAGTTGTTAAAGTATTACTTAAAGCTGGAGCAGATAAAGATGCTAAAGGTAATGATGGATGTACACCACTTCATAGAGCAGCTTCTGAAGGGCAGGTAGAAGTTGTTAAAGTATTACTTGCTGCTGGAGCAAATAAAGATGCTAAAGATGATTATGGATGGACACCACTTCATATAGCAGTTTCTAGAGGGTATACAGAAGTTGCTGAAGTATTACTTGCTTTTGGAGCAGATAAAGAGGCTAGAGATGGAGGTGATGCACCACTTCATTATGCACGTTCTGAAGAATTAAAGAGGTTGTTATCCTAAATAAGCAAGCAATAATGGAAATGGCCGTTAAGGGGGGTTTTACTGAAAGGTTAGGGATAAAGGCTTGTATGGATCTTTTAAAATTACTGCTTAGTTTGTTATTGAGCAATTGTAGTTTTTGAAGTACAAAGAATGATGAGGATTTTTAAAGAAGATTAAGCTTTTATTTTTGCTT
>JAITOG010000068.1 GCA_031290075.1 Holosporales bacterium
GCGTCTTTTTTTGCTACTAGCAATACCTCCTTTTCTTCCCATTTCAATAAGCTCTTCATGGGTTAATTGTGAAGATCTTTTTTTCCCTCCTACTCTACCAAGTTCAACATATCCTTTGTGTCCAAGCTGTTTTGCCCTGCTTGTACCGCCAGCTTTAGCTATTTGTACTATTTTTTCTTTTGACATAGATCCAAATCCACGAAATTTAATTCGGCTAACCTTTGCCGTAATTACAGTAACCATAAAAAAACCTCCAATAAGAACCTTAAGAGTCAGTAACTGAGCGGCAGCCTAGCAAAAAAGGTTATGTATTATAAGTTGTAAAAGAGCCTCAAAGATAAACCTTTAGTTGTGTTAAACGTAAAATATGAAAAAATTCGCATAAAATTAGTAAAAAATGCAAAAATACATCATTTCTATTATATGCGAAATACGAAAAGGAGAAATATTGGAGGCTGCATTATTGGTAGATTATTTTTGTGCGGCTATTGGAGCACGGGGAGATATAATGAATATAGAAAATCTTATGATTAACAATGCAGATGATTTTCCACAACCTCATAATTTGTAGAAGGGTCACAAACACGATCTGTCTGATTAATTCCGGATTTTTGGTAGTAGTATTTATTGCATATACCCAAACCCCAAAAAATTGCGGATTCAAATTTCTTGGGTTTCAAGGGATTGGCAGCAATTAAAATCCGCATTCTTTGGGGGCCCCAGTATATATGTCTAAAGGATGTATCACTATATCTGGTAAACATCTGCGAATTAGCCCTGAAAGAACGTTGCCATTGCCTACTTCCATAATTTCTTTAACTCCTAATCTTTGCATTTCACTAACACTTTCTCTCCAACGAACCACGCCTGTAATTTGTTTGGGCAAAAGCTCCTTAATATCTGCAGCTTTTTGCGTGTGTTTAGCTGTACAATTGGCAATTATTGGAATGATAGCATCCTGAATACTCATTGTTTCAAGAGTTTGGCGTATTTTTTCAGCAGCTTCAACCATCCAAGGACTATGAAAAGGACCACTAACCGCTAACATAATCCCTTTGCGAGCCCCATTTTTCACCGCTAAATCGCGAACTGCTTCAACATCGGGAAGTAACCCTGTTATAACTACCTGCTCAGGGCAATTATCATTTGCAATGGAACATCTATATTTATCTTTAGTATAATTACCAATAATTTCAATCATTTGCTCAATTTGAATACCAAGCAAAGCGCACATAGCTCCATTTGGTGGAGATGCTTCTTCCATTGCTTTTGCGCGAATTTTTATTAAAGAAAGTAAATTAGAAAACAGTAGACTTTCGGCGGCTAATAATGCTGCATACTCTCCTATAGAATGACCAGCAACACAAGCAACATTTTCAAAAATCTCTGGAGTGCGCTCCTTAATTACCGCCAACATCATAGCACTAGTAACAAATATTGCTAACTGGGAATTTCGTGTTAAAGAAAGCTGTTCAACAGGTCCTTCAAACATGAGATCTGTAAGGTTCGTATGCAAAACCTCATTTGCTTCCTTTGCTAAAAGTCTTGCGGCTGCTGATTTTTCAAAAAAAACCTTTCCCATACCAACAGCCTGAGAGCCTTGGCCTGGGAAAACTAAAGCAAGTTGTTTGGTCACCTGTTCCTTCCTATTCTGCTTGTTTCAAGATGCCTTCCCCTAGCACGAATTTTACAAATAAATTTACATTAACCGGTGAACCTAATTCCTTTGCAAAATCTGAAATAATTTCAGCAACTTTCTTTTTCCCATCTAAAACATAAACTTGTTCTAAAAAAACAGTTTCTTCATAGAATTTTTTAATTCGTCCATCAACCATTCTATTAATAATTTCCTGAGGTTTTTTCTCTTGAATTTGAATTTGTTCAAGTAAAACACTCTTTTCATGATTCAAAATATCCGAAGGAACACTTGGTATATTCAGGAATAATGGATTACTAGCGGCAATATGCATGGCCAGCTTTTTCCCAAATTCAAACAATTTCTCCTTATCTCCTGAGGATTCCAGCCTAACTAAAACCCCGATTTTCCCTAAATTTGGAGCTACGGCGCTATGGATATATGTTGCTACTACGCCTTGCTCTGCTGACACATTTTGAATTCTGCGAATAGTTATGTTTTCTCCAATTGTAGCGATAAGATTAGCAATTCGCTCTTGAACAGTCTCTCCGTCTAGTTTTTGCTGCAAAAATTCATCTAATGTACTACAGTATTTTTTTGAAGCAAATTCTCCGATTTTTAACACAAATTCTTGGAATTTTGCATTTTTTGCAACAAAATCAGTTTCCGAATTAATTTCCAGAATTGTTGCTGTTTTTTGATCAGAAAAAATGCAAACCAATCCATCTGCCGCAACTCGGCTAGCCTTTCTTGCCGCTGCAGCTAGCCCTTTCTTGCGTAGCCAATCAACTGCTTCATCAAAATTTCCATTAGTCTCTACAAGAGCTTTTTTGCAGTCCATCATTCCAGCTCCTGTTTTTTCTCTTATCGTTTTAATTAAATCTGAAGTAATTTCTACCATAAATATTCTCCTTATATTAAATTATACTATCAATCTTTTTGCTCAAATTTTTCTATATCTGTATCTTCTGTATTTATATTTTCTACATCTGTATCTTCTGTAGGTTCAGCTTCTATGGCGCTTTGCGCTTCTTTTGCTAATATTCCTTCTGCTGGAACTTCTTCAGATTCTCCCAAATCAACGCCAGCCTCACTAAGTCCAGTTTGCAACCCTTCCAAAACTGAAGCAGATATGAAGTCACAGCATAAGCGGATAGAACGAATAGCGTCATCATTTCCTGGAATAATGTGGGTAATATCACTAGGATCTGAGTTTGTATCAACAACAGCAATAACAGGGATTTTCAATTTGATGGCTTCTTTTATAGCTATAGATTCCTTATTGGTATCAATAACAAATAATAAGTCGGGCACTCCGCGCATTTCGCGAACACCATGTAAAACTGTATCCATTTTTTCTACTTCGCGCCGCATCTTTAAAATCTCTTTTTTTGTCATAAATTGAGCATTTTCCAGCGTATTTTCAAGTTCTTTTAATCTTTTAATTGATTGGCTAACAGTTTTCCAATTAGTCAACATTCCTCCAAGCCATCGATGATCAACGTAATACTGACCGCAATTTTCAGCGGCTTCTTTTATAATGTCGCAAGCTTGTGGTTTTGTACCAACAAACAAAATACGCCCCCCAGACTTCGCGATTCCATAAGCAGCTTCCATAGCTTTATGTAAAAGCGCCACAGTTTGTTCCAAATCCACAATGTGTATTCCATTTCTGGAACCAAAAATATACGGGGCCATAAGTGGATTCCATCTTTGAGTAGTGTGGCCATAATGAAGTCCTGCATCAACAAGCTTTCTAATATCAATAATAGGCAATGCCATAAAAATTCTCCGATTAAGCTAAATAATTGATTGCAGAAACCTTACAGCATCGGACCGGTGATCAACCACCAAACAGACAATCAATAACAGCAAACTCAACATATTATAAGTATATCACTATTGACTTTTTTCTCAAGAGTCGTATTGTATTTATATGCCTTTTTTGTTTTTCTTTTCATCCTTTTTGTGCCTAAAAATCTAATTACAAGAATCCAGTCAATTATGGCTAAGTATGATGTTTCTAATGCAAAATCTTGGCCATTTGAGGAAGCAAGAAAAATTTTAGCTAGAATTCAAAAAAAAACACCTGAAAAAGGATATGTACTATTAGAAACGGGTTATGGCCCTTCGGGATTGCCGCATATTGGAACTTTTGGAGAAGTGGCAAGAACTATAATGGTGCAATATGCGTTTTCCTTGCTTTCTAATGTTCCAACTCGTTTGTTCGCTTTTTCTGATGATATGGATGGTCTTCGCAAAGTTCCAGACAACGTGCCAAATAAAGAGATGTTATCTAAACACCTTGGAAAGCCGCTAACAGCCATCCCAGATCCATATGAGAAATATGAAAGTTTCGGTCATCATAATAACGCTATGCTATGTAATTTTTTGAAATTCTTTGGTTTTTCATATGAATTTCAGAGTGCAACAGAACATTACAAAAAAGGAACATTTGATAATATGCTCCTTAAAGTTTTGCAAAATTACGATGAAATCATGAAAGTGATGTTGCCAAGTCTGCGCGAGGAACGAAGTGCAACATATAGTCCATTTTTGCCGATTTGCCCGCGAACCGGTAATGTTTTGCAAGTTCCAATGCATGAAATTTATCCAGAAAACGGAACTATTGTATATAAAGATCCTCAGAATGAAAAATTGGTGGAAACTCCTGTAACAGGGGGGCATTGTAAATTGCAATGGAAAGTGGATTGGAGCGGACGTTGGTACGCTTTTGATGTTGATTACGAAATGTCCGGAAAAGATTTGATTGATTCAATAAAACTATCCAATCAAATTTGTAAAATAATTGGAGGAACCCCTCCGGAAACATTATCTTATGAGCTTTTTCTTGATCAAGAAGGCCGGAAAATTTCAAAATCAAAAGGAAATGGGTTAACTATTGATGAATGGCTTAAGTACGCTCCGTCAGAAAGCTTGGCTTACTATATGTTTCAAGCTCCTTGTAAAGCTAAAAGGCTATATTTTGACGTAATTCCAAGAGCTGTTGATGAATACATTGGAGCATTAGCTCAATTTGAAAAGCAGGAACCAGTACAAAAAGTGGATAATCCTGTCTTCCACATACATAAAGGGAATCCTCCATTACCACCTAATATAATTCCTTTTAATGTATTATTGAATTTGGCCTCAGTTTGCGGAGCAGAAACGGCGGACATTATGTGGGGATTTGTAAATAAATACCTACCTGAAATAACGCCAGAATCTACTTTTTTATTAGATAGGCTAATTCATCATGCAATTGCGTATTATCATGATTTTGTAAAACCTAACTTATGCTATCGTTTACCATCAGGTCGAGAAAAAACAGCGCTTATGGATTTATTTGATTCTTTAGAAGCTGTAAAGAACGATATCTCTGCCGATGATTTACAAGGTATAGTTTTCGAGGTTGGCAAAAGGCATGATTTTGAAAATTTACGCCAATGGTTTCAATCATTGTACGAAATATTGCTTGGAAACGCAGACGGCCCTAGGATGGGCTCATTTATTGCGTTATATGGCATAGAAAACACGCGAAATTTGATTTCTGAGAAGCTACTTGATAAGGAAGTATAGGAAGAAAGGAGGGAAAAAGAAGTTTTTTTCCTTATTCTTTTACAGGATTGAAGATTTCCTTTATTCCAATGTTTTCTTTTCGGGATCGAATATCAAGCTATATTCATAATAAAAATCGTAAAATATAAAATACATTCCTTCGAAACCAATTTCTTCTGCAAATTTGTTCGTCGCTTCGATGCTCGAATCCTCATGTACATTTAGTACACTCCAGTTCTGCGCTTCGTATGCTCCTTCAACTTTGCTAGAAGAAATTGGTTTCGAAGGAAGTATAATACAAACTCTCAGAGTTTATATCATATTTATTTGAGAACTAGTAAAAGACTCTGAAGATCTATACACTTTATATTTAAGAACTATAAAAGCCCCTGCCTGGCACATCAAAATCGATATTTACGAAATATTAACATATGGAATATATTAAAATATGGGTATATGGTTAATTTTGTGCTAAATATCCATGAAGACAGCTTCTGAGTATTTTAAACAAATTTAATAAAGGGGTTTTGCGATTTGCTTAGCAGTATAATAGGCTTCTGGGAACAAATATCAAGTTATTTTCGCCCATTTTTTTCCT
Organism: Holosporales bacterium; assembly: GCA_031290075.1. Classification (GTDB taxonomy): domain Bacteria; phylum Pseudomonadota; class Alphaproteobacteria; order BNTO01; family BNTO01; genus JAITOG01. The sequence goes on from JAITOG010000068.1 coordinate 5,793, forward strand.
GGATTAAGGAATTTTTTTCGGCAATTCCACTTCTTTTGTACTTAACATTTTTTCTTGGTGTTGCTCTAGCTGTTGGCGCAATATACCTTACTAAATATTTTCTTAAAAAACAGAAGGAACAAGAAGAATCCCAAGCTAAAAGTGAAGAAATAGATAAATATTCACTTCCTCCAAGAGGAGGTTTTATAAGTGAATTTTTGGTTCGGAAAGGCTTTTTAAAAGTTGGTCGAATGTCATCGTATCTTCTTTACAGCTTAGATTTTTTAGAAAAATCAATAAAAAGCAGCGATTATAAATATAAAAAGCCCTGGTTTTTAGTTTTAGGGGCAACAGGCTCTGGAAAAAGTACGTTAATGCAACATTTCGATTTAACGAGTGCTCCTTGGCAAAATGAATTGGTTGAAGGGATTGATACCGAATGTAATTGGTTTTTTTTACCTAATGGAGTTGCTCTTGATATAAAGGGGGCACTCTTTCTTGAAAAAGAAAATATTGCTGCTGATGAAATTGGATGGGAATCATTAAAGCGTCTTCTTGCCAGGTATCGTTCAGCAAAACCTATAGATAGTATTATTCTTACAATATCAGCTGAAGATTTATATGGAAAAAATAGGATCCCTAAATTACAGTGCATTGAAAGAGCAAAATATATTTCTCAAAAACTTTCATTATTTCAGGATTATTTAGGAATAAAAATTCCAGTTTATGTAATTATTACTAAAACAGATATTATTCCAGGTTATAAAGAATTTTGTAAAAATATTCCAGCTGATGTAAAAAATCAAATGTTCGGCTGGTCTAATCCATATAGTATAGACACCGCTTATATGCCTTCTTGGACTCAAGAAGCCGTTAGTTCTGTGGCTGAAAAAGTAATAGATATAAATATGGATATATGTTGCAATGATGCCTTAAATAAGCCTAAAGATAGTTTATTTGTATTTCCATATGAATTAGAGAAGGTAGGAGAAAGCTTATTAATATATACAGATCAAATATTTAAAGCTGATTCTTATAAATCCAATGTTTTATTGCGAGGGATTTTCTTTATTGGAGATAGTGGAATTGATAAAATTGAAATTGATTCTGAAAATAAAGAAACAGAGTTTTTAGATGAAAATTTACTTGATGATAAATATGATGGCGTAGAACTAGGAGCTGAGGATCCAACAGAACCTCAAAAGCAAATAGCAAATATAGAACTTTCAAAAAGATTATTTTTTTGCAGAGATTTAATTTATAAAAAAATATTAGAAGAATATTCTTTATGTTCTCCGCAAAAGAATTCATTACTTTTTGCCAATAAATCTTTACGCATTGCTAAAATTACAACGGCGGTAATGTTGCTTATTGGAGGAGGGGGGTTTTATTTTGCTTCTAAATCCTTTAACACCTCAAGAAGCAACTTAATGCCTGTAATAAATTCAATGTATAGGTTTCTTGTTGAAACGCAACAAATTCCGCTTACAGAACTTTCAAAGAAGAATGAGGCTTTTGAGGGAGCAGTAACACAATTAGCTGATATTATGCAAGAATTATCGAGCGCTAAGCTTTCTTCAATTTTTATCCCTGCTTCTTGGTTTAGTCCTTTACGGTCAAAATTGAACGAGCTGGTAAATTTGGCTTATCAAAATATTATTATGAGGGCTTTATACGTTAATTTGCTTTTAAAAGCGCGTGAATTATTGCATTTGTCTCCTAAAGATATAAAACCAAACTCTTCTGTTGCGCAGCTAGTTTTACCAACAAAAAGCAATGAATTTAAGGCAATGAATAATTTTGTAAAAAAATTAAGTGAATTATCATCTTTTATCGATAAATTTAATGATTTACGGCTTGTAGCATCTCCAAAGGTCTTAGCAGAGCTTGTTGAATATGCTTTTGGAATGACTTTATCGCAGTCTTTTTTGAAATATTATGGAGGGATGAGAAAAAAATTAAATACTGAAGCTTTTCCTGAAGTTGATTTAATTGCTTATAAAGGTTTGGCAAGAAAAACTTTAAGTGATTTATTTCATGAATTCTTTAACGTAATTTTTATTCATTCCTCTCCTCGAAGTTTTCCAGCGGTGTTAGACTTGCTTATTCGACAGTTAAGAAATTTGGATGCCAATGGATTGCCAGATTTGGAGTTCATGAGGCATTTATGCATTGATTTAAATGCTGCTGTGAAAACTTTCGAAGATCGTAATGCTGCGGCAAATGCTGCATTAGAGGATCCCAAGGATGCTAAGCCGGCTTCTACAGAAGGAATAAACGCTGATAAACCCCTTGAAACTTGGATGGATAAAGAAGTTTTTGAACCAGATGAAGAATTTGAAACTTTTCTTTGTGAAGTCGATAAATCTCCATTTTTTGGAAAGGATATTTCCCAAATAATTGTTAATAACTGCGCTGTAGGGCTTTTCCATTTAAAGCAAAACCTCAGAGAAGTTACAAAAATTTTAACCACAGATATCAGATTTGCCCCAGAAGAAGGAAAAGAGGAAGAAGGTGCATGCTCTGCCGGGTTAATTTTATTAGTAAAATCTCTAAAAACACTTTTTGAAGAAACGTATATGCGCAAACCAAGCCACCATAGGTTTATTGAAAAAGTACCAGAAGGTCAAACTCTTTATTGGGATGATAAGCTTTTAAAAGCCGCATGCGAACTATGCGAACAATATGAATCCTTTTCTACAAAGAAAGTTGGATCGTTTCCTGTAGTTTTGCAAGAAAGCTTTCGGCTTTTAGCCAGAGATAGTTTGCAAAAAAACATCATCAGTCTTATTGCACAATCTCAAAATTTTATTTCTTTGCCAGTATTGCAAAATGATTCTGCAATTGAAGAACATGTTCGTTCAAAATCTGCAAATTTACGCTTAGTATATCCACATTTATTAAAACTATTAGAACTTCTAAATTATGAATCTGTTAGCTTTTTCTATATTTCACTGCGTGATCTTTTAGCTGAAACAAATTATCAGCTTTTATCACAAATCAATAATCTTATGAAAAAAATGGGGCCGTACCATATATGGGATCCATCCTTTAGTTGGTGGGACGGTAAAAAATGCCCTGCTTACATGGCTTATGGGGTTAAAGATTCGCAAGATCTTAATTCTTTTTTAAATATACAAAGTCAGCATGTTATGAATATTGCTTTAAATTTAGCTCAACCAGTTATTGAGTTTTTAACAAATAATATTATGCTATCTACTGATCCTTTGGATAATAATAAGTTAACAAAATGGAAGCGCATATTAGACCAAGCTGAGGCCTTTAACAAAAAGCAGCCAGGAAACAGCATTGCTGAACTTGAATCTTTTATTACAACAACATTTAAAGAATACACAATAAACAATGCATTTGAAAAAATAAGTATAAATGAAGTAACTAAAGATGTAGGAGATCATTTTTTAGAAACAAAACAATTTATACAAAGAGGAATTCTTGGAAGAGCAGAAATATTAACTCGTCAGAAAAGTATAAAAAATTATTATGAGCTTCGGGAGTTTTTTAATAAAAATCTTCGTGGACGTTTTCCTTTTACTCCACCTTCAACAGATTCATCAAATGGTCTGGAAGTAGATCCAGAAGATATGCGCCTTTTCTTTGAAAAATTCCGTAAAGCTGGGGGAACTACAGAAAAAATTTTAAATCAAATATATCAATTAGGCATTGCAACAGAGGCTGTTAGGTTTTTAAAAAGCATAGAGCAAATATATGAGTTATTTAAAAGTTATTTAGAAACGGATATTGGTAGCCTTCCTTCCGTTTTAACTTCTGTAGATTTTAATGTGAACAGAGACAGAGCAGTAAGTGCTAATTGTGTTGCAGAATGGTCTATTAGGGAAAATTACGATGAAGTTTTGTTAAATACAGAAAAGAGTAGGCAAACCAAATGGGTGTATGGTTGCCCAATAGAAATCTCATTTAGATGGCCTGTTGTAAAGGGATTTGATGAAACGCCGCTAAACGATCCAAAACAACCGTCTCTTAAAGTTATTGGTCCCATTGCTACTTTTACTTTTAAAGGAAAATGGAGTATTTTACGGCTACTCCGTCAACAAAGCGCAAGTAAATCAGAATATTCCGCTATGGTTAATCCAGATTCTATTGTATTAAAATTTATAATACCTACTAATGAAAATAAAAATGCAATTTTATATAATTCTATTTCTTTGTTAGGTCCTTCAACCAATCCAAATATGCCCGGCAAAAGCTTACCATTACCCGAATTTCCAACTTTTGCTCCCGATTTGCCAGATGAAATGGCAAGGTATTTAAATGAGCCTGTTTTGAGTTCTGGGCTAATACAAGTTGCAGAAGGGGGCGTATAACTGGGGCCCCCAAAGAATGCGGATTTTAATTGCTGCCAATCCCTTGAAACCCAAGAAGTTTAAATCCGCATTTTTTTTGGGTTTGGGTATAGCTTTACACCAATTATTAATCTTTTTGTGAAGACAGAGTTTTAGACGCTGCAACATATTTATGTGAAAACTAGAAGCCCTTGGTAAGAACCCAAAATTGCATTGGAATGATTTTTTCAGAGCATTTTTTAAAAGAATCTACAGTAATTTCATTTAAAACTAAAGTAAAAAAAAATATTTTTTATATTGAAAATAATATAAAACTATTATACTCTTATAATAGATAGAAATTATATAGGAAAATACAATCATGAAGGATTCTATTAAACTTATTTTTGTTTTGTCTTTATCTTTTGTTACATCTGTTTTTTCAGAAGATAATAACAAGCAAGCCTTAGAAAAAATTGAGCAGACGCCCGTTTCTATACCTGTCCCTGAAGTAGTGGATAAAAAATCTGAAAAAATGGTGAAAGAAAAGCTATTTAATATGATTAGAAATGGTGTTGTGGTGATAAAAGCCAAAACTAGAATTACAAAATGCAGATATTATCCCTCTACAGAATGGGAAGGAACTGGTTTTATTGCTGATCTAGCTAAAGGATTAATTGTAACAAATGCACATGTTGCAGGAGAAATGAATTCCATTAGTTCTTTTGAAATTAAATTTGGAAATGGAACAAAAACAGAAGCAAGAATAGAATATATTGATCCATGCTATGATCTAGCAATTCTTTCTGTTGCTCCAGAAAATATTCCTAGTGATTGTATTGCACTTGAGATAAGTGATGAAGATATTAAGATTAATATGAAAATTTTTGCAATGGGTGATTCTTGGGGGAATTCATTTTCAACATACCAGGGAATTGTTTTTGATAAATATAGTATAATTGGTCTTAAAACCTTTCCAGAACAATCCTTTCAATTTTCTGGGTTAACTGTTTCAGGAGCTAGTGGCTCTCCTGTTTTCCGTACAGACGGAAAAGTTGTGGGAATTATTTATGGTGGAGCTTTTGTTTCAGGATGTGCACTTCCAAGCTCATATATTTTGCCTATTGTAAATGCTGTTAAGAATAAAGAAAAAATAAAAAGATTTTTTAGTGGATGTATTTTTGAATACACAACAGTTCAAGATTTACATGAGGCAGGAGTTATTCCTACAGAATTTTTTACAGAATATAATAAACAATTTCCAGAAGCAAAAAATAAAACTTTATATGTTCAAAAGAGAATTTTTTCTTCAAAAAAAGATAAAGAAAAAGATGGCTTAATGGCTGGAGATGTTATTATTTCTATTGATGAAACTCAAATTGGTTGCCATCTTCAAAAAATTGAAGAAATTATTCAAAAAAATCAGGATAAAAAAATTAAGGTTTGTGTTTACCGTGATGGAAGAAAAGAAAATGTTTATATGTATCCTACATTTGTAGCTGGTCTGGAGAATTTTAAATTACTATCATTTGATGGAGCAACATTTTATGAAGTGACTGATAAGTTTTTGGGGCAAAAAAATGGTGTATATATTCAATCTCCAGAATCTAGTTCTCCTTTTCATGAATTTTATGATAAAGGTGGTAAACTAATTAAAACAATTGATGGAGAAAAAATAAAAACACTAGATGATATATTTAAAATTATTCCAAATTTATTTAAGAAAAAATGGTTAAAAATAAGTGGAACTGGAAATAACTGTGATGATGGAGAAATTGTTGTTTGGGGAAAGCATGAATCAAAAATTATTGGAGAAGCTACTTATTATACATATAACTCAGAAAAAAATGCATTTGGAGTTAAGAGAATAGCAAATCCTGTAAAAAGTGAAGAATAGACTTTGTCTTATACCAAAATCCATAATTAACAATGCAGATAATTTTCCACAACCTCATAATATGTAGGAGGTTCACAAACACGATCTGTCTGATTAAATGTGGATTTTGGTATTTTTTTATACCCAATGGGCGAAACGCAGTCTGAATTCTCTAGTTATTCCTGCTGGATTAGAAGGCTTACCCCCCTACAAAATAAAAAAAAATAATAAAAGTAAAAATGGGATATAATTTTTTAATTATTCCAAAGAAAGGTTGTATTAAATGTACATTTAGTACACTCCGGTTCTGCGCTCCGTTTTTCCTTAAAAACCCTCAGTTAAATATCCATGAAGACAGCTTCTTAATATAATATTATTGCAGATAGAGGATTTGAAAATAATAGAATAATAAAAATTTGTAAAAAACTTGGCTTTAACTATACATTAAGAATAAGTGAAAATTTAAATTTAATTGTTGATGGAAAGGCTTGCAATTTGGCGGATTTCAAGGGG
>JAITOG010000085.1 GCA_031290075.1 Holosporales bacterium
TTTTTGGGGTTTAAGTATAGCTACATTTCATAGCTTTGATAAACCATTTCCATTAGCACTGCATTAACAAAATGAGCTGGTGAAAGCGATTTGCCTTTTGCTGAAATTATAAAATTTAAGATTTTTTCATATTTTTTTGTAAAAAATTGTCTTTTTTCGTTATTTTGTGTAGCTTTTTCGTAAAAAAATGCCAAAACCACATCTGCAAATAATTCCATAGATTCATTATTTAGGGTGATTGTTTCTATAATTTTTTTTTCTGGAAATTTTTGGTTAAATGCAGCATTTATAGTACTAATAATTTGATTTGTTAATGAATTGCTATTTAAATAATCCTGTATTGTTTTCAATGTTTCTTGAAAAAATATTTTTTGAGCCCTTGAAAGAATTGTTGCCTTAAGTTGAAAAAGCCCTGAAGAAACAAGAATTAAAGTTACTTGGCATGGTAATTCTTCAAAGTTTTTGAGCAAAGCATTGCTTGCTGCGTTATTAAGGCGATTAGCTGGAGAAATTATAACGAACCGCCATCCGGGTATTGTTGGAGTACTTTGCAAAAACGCCGATAATTCCCGTGAATTTTCAACAACAATATCTTTTCCTTCCTCAGAAGAAGTTAATAAGAAAAAGTTTGGATGAGTATTTTTCGATAAAAATTTTTTAGTTAATTCCAAATTAAAACCATTGGGATTTATTTGATTTTTAGAGAGAACGTGCGCAGCTAACTCATAGGCTGTTTTTAGGTTTTCCTCATTTGCTCGCCCATAAAAAACGTAGCCTGGTGCAAGCTGCCCTTTATCAAATAAAGCTTTAAGTTCTTCAATCTTCGCTTCAGGTGTATTCGAGTCAGCCATTTTTGAATTTCACAGTTTCCCGCTACGATTAGGAATCTACTCCAATAATAGGTAATAGTAAAGTATTTAACCATTTGCTCGGGCTTTATATTGACTTTTCTCTTATCTCTTAACTCAAATTTCTTCTGCGAATTTGTACGTTGCTTTGGTGCCCGAATCCTCATGTACGTCAAAGTACGCTCCGGTTCTGCACTCCGTTTTTCCTTAAAAACTCTCAGTTAAATATTCATGAAGACAGCTTCTTTTAGTTTTCAAAAAAGTCTATTAGTTTATACTGGGACCCCCAAAGAATGCGGATTTTAATTGCTGCCAATCATTAAAACCCAAGAAGTTTGAATCCGCAATTCTTTGGGGGTTGGGTATAGCTATAATGATAAAGCATCTAAATTATTATTACTGATCCAGCGAATATCAACACCCAAAGATTTTTGCGGGGTTTTTACAATAATATTATCTCCTTCCTCAGAGATAATTGATTCCAATTCCAAAGATGAATTTTTGGAAATACTTATTAATACAACAGCGCAAAAATCCACATTTTTTTGATCCAAAACTGTTAAAAGATCCCCAGTTTCATCAAAAACATAAATAAAATTTGAAAAAACTTCCTCATCTTTATTATTTTTAGCTTCTAGTTCTATTTCCTGTCGTGCAAAAACTATTTGCTTATCAACAATATAGAATAGTATTTCCCTATCCCCATTACATGCAACTTTCTTTTCTAAAAATAAACTTTTATATGGAAGTTTGCCAATTAATTTTCCTTTTATTTCTAAACCTTCATCGTCTCCAGCAAAAGGTAAACGATTATTATTTGCTTTATATACAGCAAGTGCCCGCAGAACAACATCAAAATTTTGCTGAGTTACTAAGGCCTTTTTGTGAATTATAGAAATTTTTATTGAAGGAAAAAACATTGCTCCAATGCAGCCAATTACGCAAAGAACAATTGCTAGTTCAAGTAAAATAAATCCTTTTACTTTCGCTGACATTTTTCCTAACTTTCAAATACATAATAATAAAAACTTTCAAAAAGGCTCTTTGATAATTACATCGCTTCTCCATTTGTAAGTTTTTCGCGATTTTTTTTAATTTTCCATTCTAATTTTTCTTTTTTTATTTCAAATTTCTTTGGCAATTTTTCTTTTTTTTCTAACAACTTTTGTTTTTTCTTATCAAATTTTGCAGGAAGATTATCTATTTTCCCCTGTATTTTTTCCCTTGTCATTTTCAAGTCTGCTGGTATTTTATCATATTTTTTTTGTAACTTCTTTTTTTCTAATTCAAGCTTCTTTTGCAATTCATCAATTTTTCTTTGTAATTTTTGCTCCGCTTCTTTAAGCTTTGCCGGCAAATTATTAAGCGTTTTCTCGCTCTTTTCCATTTTTTTTTTAAGATTCTCTTGGGTACATTTTTTACCATATTTACACAAAACTACCTTATCAAAGCTTAAAACTTCCTCTGTTGCAATACTAGAAATAGCAAAACAACAAGAAATTAAAACACTTTTTAAAAAACGACTATTCATTGTAAATACCCTTTAAAACACTCTATAATTAAGCGTATCTAAAGCATACAAAGAAGGCAATATATAGATTTAAAAAAAGAGTGCTTAAGTGTATAAAGAAAAAAAGAAAATTTTAGAAAAACGGGCTTATACAGTTTACTGTTGTATTTTTTTAATTTTTATTTTTTTAATTTTTAGATTATTTTTTTTACAAGTATTAAATCAAAAACGATACAAATTATTATCTGATAAAAATCGTATATACACATCTTTTTCTGTTGCTCCACGTGGAATTATTTACGATAGAAATAATAATATTCTAGCTTTATCTACTTACAAATATCAGGCAGCTATTGATCTTAATCAATATATAAAAAATGAAACAAGATGGAAACATATAAAAAAGGAACTAAATATTGATCCAGATATGGTTTTTAAAGATATTGTTGATCTACAAATTAAAAAAAAAGGACCATCTAGGCTGATTGTTATTAAAAAGGACCTTAGTTGGAAAGATATTTTGAGAACAGAAATATTGTCTTCGAAAATTCCAGGAATTTTTACAAAAAAAAAAATTATTAGAAATTACCCTTTTGCTGAAACTTTTTGCCACGTCATTGGATATGTTACAGCTCCAAAAATTGAGGATATATCAAATGATGCAAGTCTTAATATTCTTGATTCAACTATTGGACAAGCTGGAATAGAACAGGAAAAGGAGTTTAATTTACGTGGAGAGATTGGAGTAAAATATCAAGAAATTAATGCATTTAGGCGGTTTATTAGAGTCATAGAGGAAAGAAAAGCTAAAATTGGAAAAAGTATTCAAACAACTTTAGACGCTTCTTTGCAAGCCGAAACTATTAAAATAATGGGGCAAGTTAGGAAAGGCGCAGCAATTGTTATAAATATAAAAACGGGAGATATTTTAGTAATGGTATCTATTCCAACGTTTAATCCATCCTTATTTTCCAATCAAATGACTAATGAACAATGGAAAGCAATTAATTCAAATCCAGATAATCCATTAATTAATAGGGCAATTTCAGGGTTATATGCACCAGGATCCACTTTTAAAATGGTCGTAGCATTAGCAGCTTTAAAAGCGGGTATTATTAATAAACATACAACGTTTTATTGTCCTGGTTATAATGATGTTAATGGACGGCGATTTCACTGTTGGAAATGGAGAGTTGGAGGACATGGAACAATAAATATACGCCAAGCTATTAGCCAATCTTGTGACGTTTTTTTCTATTGCGTTGCTGAAAAATTAGGTGCGTTGCGGATTTTAGAAGCTGCTAAAAACTTAGGAGTCGGAATAAAAAAGAATTTTGGTTTTAAATCAGAAAAATCTGGTTTTTTACCAAGTGCTTCTCAAACTACTGGAAAATCAAATATTGGGCAAGCTCTTAATATCTCTATAGGGCAAGGAAAATTGCTTATGACCCCATTACAAATGGTTACGATGGTTGCTTCTATTGCTTCTGGGAAATTAGTAATACCGCAAATTATAGCTTCTTCTGATAAACCAAGCTTTAATGAATTGCCGTTTTCAAAAGAGCAATTGGAGATTGTTCAACAAGGTATGAGGCAAGTCGTTAGCGAAGGAACAGCATGGCACATAAATAATAATGAGCTAGAAATTTCGGGGAAAACTGGAAGTACTCAAATTGTTTCAATAACTAATGAAGAACGAAAGCAGCACAAACTTAATGAACGCCCATATCACCTAAGGGATCATGCTTTATTTGTGGGCTACGCACCAACAAACGATCCAACTTTTGCAGTTGTTGTGGTCGTGGAACATGGAGAGAGCGGCGGGCGCATAGCCGCCCCACTGGCAAAGGAAATTTTGCTTGCAGCCAAAAGGTTGGTTAAGTAAGAAGCTGTCTTCATGGATATTTTAACTGAGGGTTTTTAAGGAAAAACGGAGCGCAGAACCACAGAACCGGAGCGTACTAAATGTACAGAGGGGGGCATTGGGAAAATTTGTGATTTCCCCCAAACCCCATGAGGATTCGAGCATCGAAGCGACGAACAAATTTGCAGAAGAAATTGGTTTCAAAGGAAGTCTATTACAAGTTCTAGCATTTATTTGGACTTTGTTGGTTGTAATATAACTGTGTTCACATTTAACTTTTCGGCCTTTGAAGGCTCTGCAGCGCAGAGGCCCAAAATTGTAAAAATCAATTAATGAACAGGGTTTATACGAACAAGACCTTTATGTCCAGCTGATTTATGAGTGGGGTCTGTAATTATCTTCAACATCTCTATTTGGCTCCAGCAGCAAGTAATATGCGAGTAATTTCGGTATGTTTAAATATATTAGCTGAATGAAGTAGTGTATTTCCAATATCATCTTTAAAATTTTTATCTGCTCCAGCAGCAAGTAATACTTTGACAATTTCCGTATATTTATCTTGATTTTTAGGAAAAGCAAAACATGCTGATATAACAGCTTCATAAAGTGGGGTACATCTTTTCCAAGTTCTAGCATCTACTATTGCTCCATATATAAGTAAGATGCGAGCAACTTTGGTATGTCCATGTGCAGCAGCTATATGAAGTGGTGTCTTTCCATTATTCTGATTTATAGCATCTACATTTGCTCCAAAGCAAAGTAATATGCGAGCAATATTATCATTAAATTCATGTGCAGCAGCTATATGAAGTGGTGTCTCTCCATTCTGATTTATAGCATTTACATTTGCTCCAAAGCAAAATAATATGCGAACAATATTATCACTAAATTCATGTGCAGCAGCTATATGAAGTGGTGTCTCTCCATTCTGATTTATAGCATTTACATTTGCTCCAAAGCAAAGTAGCATGCGAGCAGTATCATTACATCCATATTTAGCAGCTATATGAAGTGGTGTCTTTCCTTTCTGATTTATAGCATTTACATTTGCTCCAAAGCAAAGTAATATGCGAACAACATCATTATATCCATGTTTAGTAGCTAAATGAAGTGGTGTCTCTCCTTTCTGATTTATAGCATTTACATCTGCTCCAAAGCAAAGTAGTATGCAAACAGCACCATCACATTCACATTCAGTAGCTAAATGAAGTGGTGTACTTCCATTTTCGAATGGAGTATTAACATTTCTTTCCTGTGCTAAAGATATAATTTTTTTGTAGTCCCGTCTTGTAAATGCATCAAGAAATTCTGCTTTATCGCCTTCATCGTCTTTAAGTAAATTAGGAAAAAATGGGATTTGGCTCACTAACCATGTCTCACGTCTTGTCTCTGCGTCATCTGCTGCCCCGTAAGAAAAATTGCTTATCCCCAATAATGAAACAAGCGCCATAGCTTTATAAAATACTTTCATTTTCTATACTCCTTTTTAAATAACCAAATAAGTAATTTGTAATATTAATACAAATAATTATATACTCTATATTATATATTATAATATTAATTCTTTTCATATTTCAAGTAAAAAAAAGTTTTTTAAAAAAAAATCAAGAATAAAGCATGTAATTCGCAAGTATTTATCTAAAATTTTATATATTTTTAAAATCTCAAAAACATAATGGCCTCTTGTATTTCCTCAGTTTTACTTGGCGAATATATCGAATTTTATTAAAAATTAAGTAAAATCTTATATAAAAAAATATTTTTCCTGTATGAACTATTTAAATTATTGAATCTATTTTGGCTCACTAATTGTTCGGTCTCGGATCATTGCAGTATAATGAAAAGACCAAGTTCTTCTGATCCACTTCTAACTTTTTAGGAATAAATTCGATTGGAATCAATCCTTTTAAAAACGTTGGGTGGTATTCTAGCCATATATTTAAAAAATTTTACTGAAATTAAATTTTATATATAATTATAAATAAGCTGCAAAACGGCGCAGTAAAAAAAACGAGGTGAAAATGGATATATCTATTGGAATAGATGCAATTTTAGGAAAAGCCAATGACTTGCTTGCAAACATAAATATTATTTCTGAACAAGTAAAAGGAATTAAAGCTGTTGCGCTTTGCATTGCCGAAGATGGTGGACTAAAAGCTAATTCTTTTTTCTTTTGTTTGGCAATTTTCATTTTAGCCTGTTTTATTGGCTATTTCGTTGTTTGGAGCGTAACCCCAGCTTTACACTCCCCATTAATGGCCGTAACAAATGCTATTTCAAGTGTGATCATCGTTGGCGCAATAATAGCCTTAGGATCGAAGGAGGCCAGCATTCTGTGCGAAATATTGGCGTTTATGGCTATAATTTTAGCTTCAATAAATATTTTTGGTGGATTTGCAATAACTCAGCGAATGCTCAGGATGTTTCAGAAAAAGTAGGAATATGCTAACAGCAAATAATATTACAAAAAAGCAAGCAGAAAAAGAGCTAGAGCGTTTAGCAAAGGAAATTGCTTATAATGACAATCTTTACTATAACAAAGCGCAGCCTATCCTAAGCGATACCGAATATGATAAATTACGCCGTGAAAATGCTGAACTAGAAGCAATGTTTCCCGATTTAATACGCCCAGACAGCCCGTCTTTGCGTGTTGGCGCCACTCCTCTTGAAAAATTCCAAAAGATACAGCACCAACTTCCCATGCTTTCATTGGACAATACGTTTTCTGAGGATGGGTTTATAGACTTTTTTGAAAAAGCCAATAGATTCCTAAATTCTTCACCATCTTTAGAATTTGAACTTTGGGCTGAGCCTAAAATAGATGGGCTTTCAGCCTCGTTAATTTATGAGTATGGAATTTTGAAACAGGCAGCAACACGCGGCGATGGTTTCGTTGGCGAAAATGTAACACAAAATGCCAAAGTAATTTATAATATTCCTCTTGCAATTCAAATAAAAAATGTACCTATTATTGAAGTTAGAGGGGAGGTTTACATGAATAAAACTGTGTTTAAAAGTATAAATACAGAAAGGCAAGAAAATGGAGATTCTTTGTTTGCTACCCCTCGCAACGCCGCCGCTGGATCTTTGCGCCAATTAGATCCTCGTATTACCAAAAAAAGGGGGCTGCGATTTTTTGCCTATGAACTTATTTCCAAAGATTTAATTTTTCAAAAGCAACAAGACCTTTTTGAAACTTTGGAAGAGTACGGTTTTTCTACAACAAAAGAGGAAGTTTGTTTATGCAAAACGTACAAAGATGCATTTGATTTTTATAAAGAGATTACTAAAAAAAGAGAACTAATACCTTATGATATAGACGGTATTGTTTATAAAATAAATAATCGTGAAATTCAAGCGCGCCTTGGAAATGTTGGACGCATTCCTCGCCATTCTGTAGCCTATAAATTCCCCGCAGAACAAATAGAAACTGTACTTTTGGATATTATTACGCAAATTGGCCGAATGGGAACGATAACGCCTGTTGCAGTCTTAGAGGAAGTAATACTTGGAGGAGCAACAATAAACCGAGCAAGCCTTCATAATGCGGATGAAATAGAAAAAAAGGACATTAGAATAGGAGATACAGTGATTTTACAAAGAGCTGGTGATGTTATTCCTTATATTGCGGGAGTTAACTTAAACAAAAGACCAAGTGGCGCCCTCCCCTACTCTTTTCCAACCAAATGCCCATCATGCGAGAGTTTTCTTGAACGCTCAGAGGATCGAGCGGCAATTATGTGCTCTGCAGGATTTGCCTGCAAAGCCCAAGCTATTGAGCGCCTACGGCATTTTGCAACAGCTTTAGATATTGAAGGTTTAGGTGATAAAAATATTGAATTTTTATATAAAACTAAAAGGATTACAAATTTTTCCGATATTTTTACATTAGAAGAAAAAAATAGAAAAATAGATGAAATGCCTTTATTATCCACATTTCAAATCGAAAAGCCTTTAGATCAAGAGCCCGGCTGGCAAGCCGTATCTGTGAAAAAATTATTTAAAAATATTAATAGCAAGCGCCAAATCAGCTTGGATCGCTTTATATACGCCCTTGGAATTCCACAGGTTGGAAAGCAAACAGCAGCTCTTATTGCTTCGCATTTTAAAACCTTTCAGGAATTTATGAATAGTGATCAAAAACTTACGCTTATAGATGGAATTGGGGAAAAAACAGCTGAAGAAATTGCGAATTTCACAAAAAATACAGCAATTCAAAATGTAATAGAATGCCTTTTAACGCAGGTAAATATATTGCCTTGGAGTGAAGGCAATAAAGAGGAGTTACCACTTTATGGTAAGACCATAGTTTTTACTGGAAAATTAAAGACTTTAAGCAGAAACGAAGCAAAATCACTAGCTGAAAAATGGGGAGCTAAGATCGGATCATCTGTAACAAAAAATACGGATCTTGTTGTTATTGGGGAAAATGCCAGCGAGAAGATGAAGACCGCCGAAGAGCTGGGAATTCCAATAATTACTGAGGAGAAATGGCTTCAGAACCCCTGTTCCATACTCCTCTAATATTTATAAACTCGCTGCAAACGTCGATTTTCGAAAATTTAGACCGCAGAAAAATTAAGCACTAACTTTTGGCGAAGTTAGGGATTCTGCCTTTCCCCTGCAATCACGCTCGCCATCCTCTCCCTAGAAACAGCGCCAATCCTTATAAGATTTTCTTGCAAAGAAAGTTGACGTGGTACTACTATTGCTCCATTCTTACTGAAAGGTATATCTTTTGATTCGCTGAACATTCCTTTCTCAAATAAAGAAACTTTAACACTCAATGGTTGGTCTTTATTTCTATGAGAATTTCTCAATCTCCTTAAATACCGTTCTTTTTGATTAGACAATCTTGCACCCCCTCTAAACAATCTTGCACCCCCTCTAATTAATATCATACCAATTTCATAATTTTCTGTTTCAGCTAATACATTCCGTAGTTTTTCTGAATCTGCATTAGGATCTGCTCCTCTCTCAAGTAACAGCTGGACAATTTCAGGCTGTTGAAAGTAAACAGCAATCCAAAGTGGTGTGCCACCACATTCTTCACATACGGCATTAACGTTCGCTCCCCTTTGAATCAACACTTTGGAACTTTCGACAGAATCGTCTGAAATAGTTTCATGGAGTATCATCCAACCGGTTTCTGCCTTATCATTAGGGGAAATTTCTTTATTATCAAGTAATTGCCTAAGCATAACTGGATCTTTAAGTATAGCATCTGTAATTGTAATAGGAGTTTTTTGTACTGCAAGAACAGCTTCCCTACCTTCAATCTCTTGAGAGGCAGGCTCCAAAGCAACAGGAGGATCGTCTTCATCGCCAGACTCCTCCTTCTCTATTGCATGTTTACTTACAAATTCTTCTGGCGCTTCAGGAAGTTTAGCTGGTTCTCCCAGTCCTTTAGAAAGTGGTTGTTGTAATTGCTCCCCTAGTCCTTCTATTACAGGTGGTTTATCTTCTAGTTCTGTCCTCACAGCTGGTTGAGCATCTTCTAGTCCTTGAGAGGCAGGCTCCAAAGCAACAGGAGGATCGTCTTCATCGCCAGACTCCTCCTTCTCTATTGCATGTTTACTTGCCAATTCTTCTGGCGCTCCAGGAAGTGCTTCCATAGCAGCTCCTTGTACATCCCCTAGTTGTGGTTGCTGCAATTGCTCTCCTCCTGGTATTACAGCTTGCTGAACATCTTCTAGTTCATCATGTAGTTGCTGCAATTGTCTCCCTTCCGGTATTACAGCTGGTTGTGGTTGCTGCAATTGTCCCCCTCCTTGCTGACCATTTGCATGGTCTTTTAAAAAATACCAAATAAGGCCAACTGTTAATGCTAATGCTCCTACTCCTACTGCAATGAAAAATCCGTCCCTAACATTATCATAGCTATACCATCTATTCGTCTCTGAACAATCGCAAGAGCTACCACAAAAACACAAACATACAACAATCGCTATCTTTTTATACATCTTTATGTTTAACATTTTAAATCTAAAAACCTGAACGTATATAGTATATATAAGATATTTATCTTAATTACAAAGTATTTTTTTCTCCAAACAGCAAAAATCTTTCTTCTCTGTGTTTTTTAAAATCTGTAACATTAAGCATAACGTCTGCAAGTTGCGCTTTTATAGCTCTTAGGACCATTTGAATGGTAGACTTTTTATCTCTATGCGCTCCTCCAAGAGGTTCAGGAAGAATTTCTTCAATTACTCCCAATTTAAGCAGATCTTGCGCTGTAAGTTTTTGTTCAACAGCTGCTTGCTCATTTGCTTTTGCCGTTTTCCACAAAATAGAAGCACCTCCTTCAGGCGAAATAACAGAGTAAATGGAATGTTCCAGCATCATAACTTTATTAGCTGTAGCAATGGCAATTGCTCCTCCGGATCCCCCTTCACCAATAACTACACTTATTATAGGAACATTTGCCTTAACACATGCTAATATGCAGCTAGCAATTGCTTCCGATTGCCCACGTTCCTCGGATTCTATACCAGGATACGCCCCACTTGTGTTTACAAAAGTAATTACTGGAAGGTTAAATCTATCAGCTAACTCAATTAAACGCTTAGCTTTCCTGTAGCCTTCTGGACGAGCCATACCAAAGTTATGTTTAATGCGCGATTCCGTACTATTTCCTTTCTGCTGACCAATTACTACAACAGACTGTTCTTCAAAATGTCCAATTCCTCCAAGGATTGCTAAATCCTCAGCAAAAAGTCTATCACCCGCTAAAAACTCAAAATCATTAGATATTTCTTCTAAATAATCTAAAAATTGCGGGCGATCTTCATGCCGAGCAATTAAAACTTTTTGCCAAGGGGTCAAATTTTTGTATATTTTTTTTAATAAATTTTGAGATTTAGTTTGAAGTTTACTAATCTCGTTTGTAATGTTTACGCCACTATTATTTGAAATTCCTTTTAAATCTTCAATTTTTGCTTCTAATTCAGCAATTGGCTTTTCAAATTCCAGAAATCTCACAAAAATACCTAACTATACTAGTTTACGTTTAAACAAAAGGCAACTATATCTCTACAACATTCCTTGTAAAAAGGCAAGGCATTCAGCCTTAGTTGCTTTTCCTAGACTATCAACCCAAAAATTCTCACAAGCAGATAGCAATTTTCCCATTCGCGCTCCACTTTCAATACCCATATCAATAAGATCTTTTCCTTGTATAGGGAATATAGAGGGAAGGTTTTTAATGTTGCTACAAATAGTATTATAAATATTAGGAGTTGTTGTTATTAATTTTAATTGTAAAAACATTTCAGCAATATCAAAACCATAGCGATAATTTATTTCAAATAAATTTTCATCAGAAATATTATAAGAGCTTGTTTCATAAAGGGCTTTTAAAATTAAAAGTTGTTTATTAGATAATTTTAATGTTCTTTTAAAAAAAGCTGCCTTTTCGGGGAAAAGAGCAAAAAGCCTATTTAAAATTATTTTTTCTTTTGCAGAACGCTGAAACTCCAAAACTCTTTCAAGTATAAAAAAGTTGAAATTTTCAATTTTTTTCCCAAAAATTATTTGAAAAAATTCATTTTTTTCCATTATTTTTAAAATTTGAAGGGGGTTATCATGTTCTAGAATTTTAAAAAATTCAGAGCAAATTCTTTCTTTTGAAAGATTTTTCAAACCATCTTGAAATTTAATTGTTGCATTTTTAGATGATATATCATGTTCTTTCCCATAACGAAGGAAAAATCTGTAATAACGAAGTATACGCAAATAATCTTCTTGTATTCGTTGTTCAGGATCACCTATAAATTTTACTATTCCATTTTGTAAATCTTGTATTCCGCCGAAATAGTCATATAAAGTACCACCACGATCTAAATACAGCGCATTAAATGTGAAGTCTCGGCGTGCAGCGTCTTCCTGCCAATCATTTGTAAATTCTACCTGAGCATGGCGGCCATCTGTTAAAACATCCCTTCTGAGAGTAGTTATTTCAAAAGGTGCTGTATTATTTATCACTGCTGTAACTGTTCCATGGGAAATGCCAGTTGGATAAACTTTAATATTTTGCGATTCCAAAGCTTCTGTAATTTTTTCCGAAGTTGCAGGAGTTGCAAAATCAATATCAAAAATCTCATTCCCCATAATAGCGTCACGTACACACCCTCCAACAAGGCGAGCATTAATGCCCTTTTTATCAAGAGCATTAAAAATTTTAATTACATATAAGTCTTGCAAAAGCTTTGTAAGATTAGACTGATATGTAACTTTTGATATAATTTTGTTTTCCAAAACATACTCAATATTGAACATGTATTATTTTTTATAACTAATATAAGCCAATGTAGCAATAGTTTAAAGTTGCTTGACGTACTCAAATCTCAAAAATTGCAGATCCAAGTTACCTGGATTCTCAGGAAATTTTGGACAACCAAAATTCGCATTTTTTGAAGCTCCCCGTATATTTGGTATCAAGACTATTTGACGTAAAAAAGATCTATTATTTCTTTACAAAAGCTGAGATTATTTTATTTACAAAAGATTCAAGGTTTATTGAAGATTTAGTAAAACTAAAGTATTCTCCATCTTTCAAAAATTCAAAATCCCCTCCAGGAATAATTTCTAAAAATTTATCTCCCATAAGTCCAGATGATTTAACTTCTATAGAAGAATCTTTTGGAATTTTTATATCTTTTTTAACTTTCGCGGTAATGATAACTTGAAAAGAGTTATCAAATGCTATATCTGTTACAGAACCTATTCGGACTCCTCCAATTTTTACTTCGCTATTTACTGTAATTCCTTCCACAGATTCAAATAATGCCCTGTATGTAACACCTTTTGCAGGTTGTTTTGAAGTTAAAGTATAGCCAAAGAATAGGAATATTGCTGCAATAATAACAACAAAAAAACCAACAATTGTTTCAATAAATCCATGATTCATATTTAAAATTTGACTTCTAACAACCTAAATCTAATTATAGCAGATTATATTAAACTTTAATATATAAAATCAATAAAAATAATATAACAATAAAAGTTTTTCTACTTCAGTAATATAAAATTAATAAAAAACTAATATTTTTTTAATTCTGTAATCTTAGGATTTAACTGTAGAGCGAAAAATACTAGATTTGTACAATTATTGGATAAAAAAGTGTTTAAAAATATAAAAATTACTATTTTTTTTATTCTATTACCACTTACCGCATTTTCTGATGAGAGTATATATATAGTAGGTGGCGGAGGTGGCGGAGGAAGTATAACAATTGCAGGAGGAGGAGGAAGCGGAGGAGAGGCCTACTTTAGTAACGAAACTGCCCCCCCCGAAGAAGCTGGAAAAGGAGGAGCTGCAAGCGTTACTAGGGAAGGGGGAAAAGGAGGAGAATTATACGGAACAGTTGGTACTTCCCCTGGAAAAGGAACAAATGGCGAAAACGGTAGCGGAGGTAGCGGAAGTAGCAGAGGCGCTTCAGTAGGTGATGATACTTCAGGTGGAGCTGGTGGTGTATTGAGCCATTCCTTAACATTTCAAAGATACGATACTATCTTAATTAAAGGTGGAGACGGCGGAGAAGGGGCTAAAAGTTTATCTAATGAAAGAAGCGGAGGAGGTGGAAATGGCGGGAATATAAGCATTTCAACTACAAATGATATTATTGCCAAAAATATTACTTTACAGGGAGGTAATGGTGCAAATGGTGGTAACATCGATTTTGATACATATTTTGGAGGAAGTGGAGGAAATGGGGGAAGTGCTATATTTAGCACAGAAAATAATGTTACCATAGATGACCAATTTTTCATGATAAGCGGGGATAACGGAAACGATGGTACTGTTCAAGGTATTGTTACTGATACTGGTACTGGTAAGCCAGGGGAAGGGGGAAGTAGCGGAAAAGTCTCTTTTCATGTAAATACTTTTTCAGCTCAAATAATAGAACTTTCAAAAAAAGATGATAATTTTAATTTTTATGTTAATACTCTGGATGTAAGTAAAAATAATACTCTAATTATTTTGGAAAATTTTGATAATGAAATATTATTTAATGAAATTAACATTGGAAATGAAAGAACTTTAGGAACTAGGGAGGGGGGAAATCCTGTAAGAAATTTTAAAGTTTTAAATATTTTTGGGAAAAATACACAAATTAAAGGTAATTTAGATGCTCAGGATAAAACTTTAAACTTTGTTATTCCTCCAACAATGGAAAAAGAAAGCACCATGCTAAACGTTATTGGAAATGCTAATATTAAAGGAAGTATAATAAGTGCTGAAGTTGATGAAAATTCTATTTTAAAAGTTGGAGATAAAGTAGTTCTTATTGAAGCTTCAAGTATTACAGGAACCCCGGCGAATTCATTGGTTATTAGCAAAACTGGAAAAGATAACATATTAAAATATAAGTTTAAAACGGAAATTGAGGGCTCGAAATTAGTTGCAACTATTGAAAGAATTACCCAAAGCCTACCTTATTCCTTAATGAGAGCTCCTGGAGCCAACTGTTTTAAAGTATTTTCTCAGGGACATATAGCTAGCAATGCTTTTGTTAATCAAGGGGCCGATTTAGTAGCCAATTCCGGAATTAAAGATGCTTTGTTTAAAACCCAAATAGCTGGGAAACCCTCTATATTTAGCCAAATACAAGTTGGAAAATCAAAATATAAGACTGGTTCACATTTTAATATTGGTGGAATCTCCCTGGTATCTGGAATTTCTGCCGGATGTAATTTAAAAAGCGGGTATTTAGTACTTGGTTCATTCTTTGAGTTTGGTTCTGGAAATTATGATTCGTATGATGACTTTCCTGGAGAGCTTTCAATAGAAGCCAAAGGAAACGTAAGGTACGTTGGAGGAGGAATTTTGGGGCATTTTAGCTTTTGCCGTACAGACCGCGGATATTTGTATGTGGAAACTTCTGGACGAGCTGGAAATACTAAGTGCGACTTTGATAGCAACGATTTACAGAATAGCTGGGAAGAATCAGTAGCTTATTCTTCAAGTTCAATGTATTATGGTTGCCATATAGGAAGTGGTTATGTTTTGAAACTTTTTGAAAAAAACCAAATGGATATATATTATAAATATTTTTGGAATCATCGTAATGGTAATAAATTTAATGTATTTGATGATAAAACTGTTGAATTACTTGGTTTTAGTTCTAATCGTTTAAATGTTGGAGTTAAGCTTTCATATAATGTAAATAGCCTTATTTCGCCATACATTGGCACTGAATATGAACATGAAATAACTGGAGATATTAACGCTAGAATTTATAATCTAGATATAGAAACTCCATGTTTAAAGGGGAATACCTATAAAGGAGAAATTGGTTTATCTTTTGGCAATAAAAGACTTTCAGCTAACCTAGGATTCCAAGGCTACGCAGGAAGAAGAAAAGGATACAGCATTACAATGCAAATAAAGTATAGATTCTAAGAATCTGTTTTCAAGGATTTTAACTGATGTTTTTTCACGTCAAATCCGGTGCTATAATGCTCATGTATATCTAATACATTCCGCTTATGTGCTCCGTTTTTCCTTAAAAATCCTCAGTTAAAATATTCTTGAAGACAGGCTCTAAATCTTTAACTTTTCACTTTTGCAATGGCCTAAGGACTCGTATAAATTTCTGCCATTTCTTTAACTAATTGCAAAGCCTCTTCTTCTGGTCTTTGAAAAATATTTCGTCCAATAATTGATCCCATTCCTCCCCCTTCTTTGATTGCATGAATTTCTTCAAATAATTCTTCTTTACTTTTAATTACTCCGCCAGAAAAAAGTACTGCTCTTCCACCAGAGAAACAACAATCAACAATGTGCTTTATTCTATCTTTTAAAGTATTAATCTTCATATCTTTGTAAAAATTAATGGCATCTTTACTAGATACAAAATTCCCAGGAATATTTGCTTTTACAATATGCGCCCCAGCTAAACACGCCATATGTGTGCTGTAGGCAATTGTATCAATGGCGATTTCCGGTTTAACCTTTTCAAGGGAATGCCCATCCAAAGAAACCGGAGAGGTCTTGCTTATTTCGCTTCCTCTAGGATACGCCCAAACAACTGTAAAAAGTCCATTTCTTCGGGCTTGAGAAGATAATTCTTGTAATTCCTCCAGCTGCTCTGCAAAAAAGTTTGACCCTGGATATAAAGTAAAACCAACTCCAATACAGCCTAATTCTAAAGCGTCTTGTACTGTAGCAACCTGCGCTTGATTAGGATCGCAATTTTTGGGAAACAATTTACTGGAATGATTTATTTTAAGTATTAAAGGAACTTCTCCTAAAAAGGTTTCTATGCCTGCACGAAGCCAATTCAAAGGAGCAATATATGCGGAAACTTTGCTATTTTTGGCCATCTTGAAATGGTAATGCGGAGAAAAACCTTCCTGATTTTTAAAAAATGTTGTTGGGCCATATTCAAATCCTTGATCAACAGCTAATAAAATTAAACGGCCAGTTCCTGCTAAATTACCATGCATAAATAACCTTGCAAGATTAAGCTTTACCCCCGTTGGCTCCCCTTCATATTTTTTAAGAAAATTCTTTATTTGAGTTGTTATATCCACTTTCGAAAAATATTCTTTTAAAACTATAAATCAGATTATACATTCCTTTTTACAAACTAAGAAGCTTAATAACGCGAATAATCAGGGCCTACGCATGAGAAATTTTCTTGACAACTTCAATTAAATGTTTGAACGACATAGAATTACGTCTCATAAGTGATTTTACAGACTGTTCAGGTTTTTTCCTAGCTTTGACCA
>JAITOG010000092.1 GCA_031290075.1 Holosporales bacterium
CCTTTAAGTCCCCTTCAAATATTAAAGATATAATTAAAAAAAATAAAAAATAAAAAAAAATTATTTTTTTCATATATACCTCAATTTATACTTCATTTTTAAATAAAGATCTTTCTGTAATTTCCTCGGGAATCGAAATCCTTAAAGCTTCTAAAACCGTTGCTGCAACATTGGCTAATCCAAAATCACCATCCACTTCTAGCTTTTTTTCAGAATTAATTACAACAAATGGTACTTTATTTGCTGTATGAGCTGTATTTATATCTCCATTTTCTTCAAGCATCTGCTCTGCATTTCCATGGTCAGCTACTATAAATAGAGTATAGCTGTTATCTTCTGCGCACTGAACAATTTTTTGAAGGCATACATCAACACACGAAAGAGATTGCTGAGCAGCTTCAATATTTCCTGTATGCCCAAGCATATCTGCATTCGCATAATTAAAAACAATAAAATTGTGCTTTTTGTTGCTCATAGAATCTATTACAGTATCTGTAATTTCACAAGCCCGCATCTCAGGCGCTTTTTCATATGTTTTAACCTTAGGAGATTCAAAAATTATTCGATCTTCCCCAGGGAATCTCTCCTTTTTTTCACCTAAAAAATGTGTAATATGCAATTGTTTTTCTGTTTCTGCAACTCTAAGTTGTTTCATATTATTATTTGATATTATTTCGCATAAAGAATTATTAAAGTTTTTCTTCTTTAAAATTGGAGTGCAAAATGAATTAAATTTTTCATCATACTCCATAATACTTACAGCCTTAGCAAAACGGGGAAATTTCTTTTTCTTAAAATAGCAGAATAGTGGATCACAAATAGCTTGTATAAGTTGCTGCGCTCTATCTGCACGGAAATTAGTAAAAATAAAACCGTCGTTTCTGGTTGTTTCGTAATACCCTCCAACTATTGTTGGTTCTGTAAATTCATCATTAAGCGTTTCCGCAAACTTTGTTTCCCAAAAGGTTTTATATTGGCTTGTTGCTATGTATCCATCTTGGTTGGCAATAAGGTTATGTGCAGCTTCTGTTCTTTCCCAGCGAAGGTCTCTATCCATTGCATAGAAACGCCCACATAAAGAAACGATTTTAGCATTTTGAGGTATTTTTTTTGAAAAAAAATCTAAAAAATGTAAAGCATTACCTTTATGAGCTTCCCCCCAATCCAATATGCAATGCACAAAAACTGGCACCTCTTTTGCCATATATTCAACAATTTTTATCTGATGATCTATATGGGAATGAATTCCAACATCAGATATTAATCCAGCAACATGGCAAAAACCTTTATTTTTTTTTAAATACTTTATTAAATCCTGTAAAACCGGAGATTTTTCTAAACTTCCATCTTCAATTGCTTCATTAATTAGGCAAAGATCTTGCTTGATAATACGCCCTAAGCCAATTGTTGAGTGTCCAGCTTCTGAGTTTCCAATAAAGCCTTTTGGAAGGCCAACAGAACTGCCTGAAGCATTAAGCAATAGGCTGGGATTTTGAGCCATTAATTTGTGAAGATAATGAGCAACCACAGTTGCATCCCCTTTGTAGGAAACTAAGTTACTATCTTGTGGCCGGACTCCCCAACCATCAAGAATGCAAAGAGCTACGTTCATTTGAAATAAACACCAACCTTGATTGTAGACAATTACATTTTATATCATATAGTATCATTCTGTAAAAAAAAATAAAATTTAACTTATCTGTTGTGCAATTTATTGATGATTCAATTATTTTAAAAATAAAATTTTTTTCAGAAACATCTTTCATTGTTACTGTTATTTCAAAAAACAATGGATTACATAGAGGATTACTAAGGAAAAAAAATATAAATTTAGGAGATATAACACAGTCCACTTGGACAGCTCGTCTTTCAGAGCACCTTGGAACCTGGGACTTTGAATCTAAAAAATCATGTGCTGCGTTTATTATGCGCAATAATTTAAAATTAAAATGCTTTCAATTTTTTTGTGAGATTTTGTGCGAATCGTTACCTGAACGCATGATTTGCTGTGATATCTACGAAAAATCTCAAAATTTTATATTTTCTTTGTGTGAAGATTCAAAAAAATGGATTTTCGATTTCTTATTATTGGAATTGTCTCTTTTACCTCGCGTAGGTTTTGTCCTTGATTTTAGCGACTTGCATTTAGCAACAGAAAATGACCCGCTTGAATTTGTATCTCCTAAAACTGGGAAAATTGTAACAAGATCTAGGGGAGAACCTTATAAAGATAAGCTTTTAAAATTTCCGTTCTTTTTTTTAAAAAAGAATGAAAAAAATGGCATTCTTTACGAAAATATTCAAAAAAAAGAGCTAAAAGATGCCTTTGATCTTACTCACCACTTTTTATTTCAAAATCAATCAAAAAACGGGAATTCCTTACAAGAAATTCATGAAAATCTTATAGTAAAATTTTTTGAATATTGGTAACTCTAAAAAACGAGTTTAACCCTGTTCACAATTTATTGAAAAAATGATAAGAATACCATGGGAGGCCAAAAAGAGGCGTAGTTATGTTAAGAGTAGATAGAGTTTTGGGCAACGAGAGGTTGTTGAAGTCATTGA
>JAITOG010000099.1 GCA_031290075.1 Holosporales bacterium
CTGAATTGCAGTGCGGACAGTTTTTCATAAGTAAAGATTTGTAAAATGAGTTGCTCTAAGAAAAATATAGCACATATTCATTACGAGCGCCAACTAGTTAAGTAAATGTCTCAGAAAAAAGTACCCAAATCACTCTCTCGCAATTACAGCTTATTCAAGATTGGAAAAATTATTATAAAACAAATGGGATATAATATTATCAAAAAAAAATAATAAATGGATATTAAATAAAGTAAAAATAAATAATAAAAAAATAAAGCAAATTTTGATAATAAAAACTCCACCTTAAATATTTAGATGGACGCGTATTGTGCAGGGGCGTAAGGATTATTTTAACTGGTGTTTTTTATCCAAACCCAAAAAAATTGCGGATTCAAACTTCTTGGGTTTCAAGGATTGGCAGCAATTAAAATCCGCATTCTTTTTGGGCCTCAGTATATGTCAAATCTGGTGCTCGAAATCCTCATGGGGTTTGGGGGAAATCTGTGATTCCCCCAATGCCCCTCACGTACATCAAAGTACGCTCCGGTTCTGCGGTTCTGCGCTCCGGATACTCCTTAAATTTTGCTAGAAAAAATTGATTTCGAAGGAAGTCTAATTTTTAATACATAATTTTTCTTCTGAAAAAGGTTTTTTTTGTGTATTCTTAATTATAGGTATTGCTGTTTATTATTATAGGTAGCAAATTTTTGGAAAATGGAGATGAACAATAGTTATTAAAACTAATGATATTAGTGGAAAACAGAAAGAAGATTCCTTTAGAGTTAATGAAGAAATCGTTGGAGCACCAGAAATAAGATTAATAGATTTTTCAGGAGCTTCCATTGGAGTTATTAGCATAAAAGAAGCCCTTTTTGCAGCCCGCGAAGCAGGTCTTGATTTAGTAGAAATTTCTCCAAAAGTTAGTCCGCCTGTTTGTAAATTAATGAATTATGGGAAATATATTTACGAACAGCAAAAAAAGAAACAAGAAGCTAAAAAGAAGCAAAAAATTGTTGAAATTAAGGAAATTCAACTTCGTTCGGTTATAGATAAGCATGACCTTGAAGTAAAAATGAAAGCAGCGAAAAAATTTTTTGATCAAGGAGACAAAGTTAAATTTGTTATGCGATTTAAAGGGAGAGAGCTTAACTACCAGAATTTAGGACTTGAATTACTTGAAAAAATAATAGATAATCTTAATGAGGTTGCTAAGGTTGAATCTCCACCAAAATTTGAAGGAAAACAATATATTATGGTTTTAGGACCAATTAAGTAGTTTATAGTATTAGGAAGTGTTTTTTTATGATAGTTCTTTTTTTAATTATTCACGTTTTTGTAACCTTAGCTATGATTGGGTTAATTCTTTTGCAAAAAAGCGATAGTTCTGGACCTTTCGGAATTGGAGGAGGGCAAAATTCTCTGTTTACCGCTCGCGGAGTTGCCAATATTTTAACAAGAGCAACAGCTGTTTTAGCAACGCTTTTCATAGGGAATTGTATTTTAATTGGAATTCTTACAGATAGGGAAATAAAAAAAGAATCCTCTTTTTTTCATGTATCGAAACTTGAAAAAAAAGACGATAAAAAGGAAGAAATACCAAGTAAAGATGATAATTCGCAAAAAACAGAAAATAATTCTGAATCCGATGAACCGCAAGATATAGAATATAGCTCTGAAACAGGAAATAATTCTGAATCTAAACCTGATAAAATAAAGGAATAATTTTTATGAATAATTCCAAGCTTATTTTTGTTACCGGTGGAGTTATGTCTTCTTTAGGAAAGGGGCTTGCAGCCGCCAGTTTAGGCGCAATTCTTCAAGCAAGAGGTTTTTCTGTTTGTATAAGAAAATTCGATCCATACCTTAACATTGACCCTGGAACACTTAGTCCATATCAGCATGGCGAAGTTTTTGTTACTAATGATGGAGCAGAATCAGACCTTGATCTTGGCCATTACGAACGCTATACAGGGAGAGATGCTTGCTCTTCGGATTACTTAACTACTGGACGCGTTTATTCCGATATTCTATCTCGAGAACGTAAAGGCGAATATTTAGGATCTACAGTACAAGTAATTCCCCATATAACCGATGAAATAAAAAGGTTTATAAAAAAAAATGACGAAGATTTTGATTTTATAATAACTGAAGTTGGGGGAACGGTTGGAGACATTGAGGGCTTGCCGGCTCTTGAAGCTGTGCGCCAATTGCGTAATGAGCAGGGCTATCACCAAACAATGTTCGTTCATTTAACGTATATTCCAAATGTCTTTATTACTGGAGAGCAAAAAACCAAACCAACTCAACATTCCGTTAAAGCTCTTTTGCAAGCTGGAATTCAACCTGATCTTTTGCTTTGCCGTAGTAGCCAGCCTTTACATGAAAATATAAAGGGAAAACTTGCTTTATTTTGTAATGTTCATCAGGAAGATGTTATAGCTGCACTGGATGTAACAAATATTTATAGAGTGCCATTAAATTATAGTATTGAAAAATTTGATGAAAGAGTTTGCAAGCATTTTTTGTTAAATCCTTTAGAACATAAAATTTCAGAAAATTGGCTAAAAAAATGGGAAAATTTAACAAAATCTATAGATAACCCAACAAAAACTATTAATATTGTTATATTTGGAAAATATGTAGACTTGGAAGATTCTTATAAGTCTTTAAAGGAAGCTATAACTCACGCCGCTGGAGAGAATGGCGTAAAAGTAAATATTATTTGGTGCAATGCCGAAAAATCTAAGGATATTGTGTCTGATATAAAGGAGGCCGATGCAATTATTGTTCCTGGCGGATTTGGTGTTAGAGGGACAGAAAACATGATTAAAGCAATTCAATACGCTCGCGAAAAGAAAGTTCCGTTTTTAGGAATTTGCTTAGGAATGCAATTGGCTGTTATTGAAATTTTGAGGAATGTTGCTGGTATAAAAAATGCACACTCAACCGAATTCTCGGCTGATTGCGCCAAAGTTATTAGCTTGATGTCAGAATGGATTGGAAGTTGTGGAAATATTGAAAAACGTTCAAAAACGGATAATATTGGGGGAACTATGAGATTAGGAGAGTATCCTTGCAAATTACAGGAAGGATCTTTCGCAAAGCAAATTTATGGAGAAGATTTGATTAATGAACGTCACAGACATAGATACGAATTTAATTTAAGTGAATTTGGAGAAGCTTTAGAGAAAACAGGAACTAGAATTTCTGGAAGGTCCCCAGATGAAACTCTCACCGAAATCATAGAAATCCCCGATCACCCATGGTTTGTTGGAGTTCAATTTCACCCTGAATTTAAATCAAAACCGCTTTCTCCACATCCTTTGTTTTGTTCATTAATAAGAAAAGCTGCCAAGTTTTAGTTGAACCTTCTTTTGGAAAATCGGCTTTCCTGCTTTTGAATAAAAATAATTAGATTTTTGGCCTTTTTTTTCTTCGGTAAAAAATACAGGCGGGCAATTTAAATTACCTAATAATTCTTGGGGGATTTCGCTGAATGTTTCCCATCTTCCTATTTTATTTTGCCAAAAGCTATTAGGAAATAACTCCTTTAAAAATTCATCTCCCTTTTCCAGATTTCCAAAAAAGCGTGTAAAACCTTTTAAAGAAAAATTTTTCTTTTTATAAAAACTTGGAACATGATCTGTAGTAGGTTTTACTTGAATCAATTTATTTTTGTTAAAATGTATATAATATCCTTCATAATGTGGAAAATAATCGTCTTGTCCTGCATTTATAAAGAAATTTGAAAAAAATGCAATTGCAATTGAAAAAATATTTTTTTTGTAAAACATAAGTAACAACGTAAATAAAATAATCTTTTATAATATAAGTATTATGTATGTTATATTAAATAAATGTTAAATATATTTTAAAAAAATATTAATCTTTAAAAGATTATCCCCGCTCCCTAACCACCCGACTTTTTTTAAAAAGCTTTTTTAAAAGTGTCGGGTGGTTTAGGTTTTAAAAGAAACCGGGATTATTTGCTGCAAGCTAAAGAATAGCATATTGCCCACTATATACTGAGCTTACAACACTACCAAATAAAAGAATAACAAAAAGTCAAAAAGCTGTGTATATTAACCCTGTTCATTAATTGATTTTTACAATTTTGGGCCTCTGCGCTGCAGAGCCTTCAAAGGCCGAAAAGTTAAATGTGAACACAGTTATTGAATTGATTGATAGTAATTTAAAGGCCAATAGTTATGGATATTATTTATACATTTTTTTATAAATTAGGAGAGACATTTTGTGGAAGATTAAGCAGAATGATAGGAAGTATGGT
>JAITOG010000040.1 GCA_031290075.1 Holosporales bacterium
AATTAAGTTAATATAAAACAACTTTATCAAAAAAATAAAAGGCTTGTTTTCGACTATTAAAAAAAAATGCCCCTTGTAAACAGGGATTTATAAGAGATATTTTTATGCAGGGGTGTAAGCCTTATAACATTTTCCCAAGTTGATTTTAAATCTGGTTCTCCTTCTCTATCAGGTATTTGTCTACAAAGATCAAACCATTCAATATGTGTATCTTTATCACCCCCATTTAATTGTAAATTATTTTTTCTTTTAGGGAATGTTGCGCTATTAGGTTCTGCATCCCCTTTGTAAAATTTTATTAAATTTTGATTCCAAGTTGTTTCTGGTTCAATTATTTCTTGAATTTTATCATATTTGCAGAATATTGTCACAATATGTCTTATAGCTGTTTCTACGCAATCTGGAGCATAAGTTTTGTCATTGATTATCTCTCCGTTCAAAGTATTTTGCTCCAAATAACTTCCAAATGGAACAAGTGTACCTTTTCCTGCAATATAACCCATGTATTCCTCAGATGAAAGGAGCTCTTGGGCTTTTGGACTTTTCAGTGTTTCAATGTTTTCAGGTTTATATCCTTCATCTACTTTTCTTTCACATTCCTGTAAAAATCTCTCTTTACTTTCTTTTGATTCTTTTTCAGATAAATTTATAGATGGTTCTATTAAGCCATATTGTTTAAAGACTTCAAGTAAAGGAAAAATGTCATTGTTATTGAAATAATTACAACACCAAGAAAGTATTAATATTTCAGTTGTATAATCGGGGTAAAGTTTTATATCCCTTTCAAAAACTATAGAATCTTTTACCAGAACAAATATTCTTCTTAAATTTTTCATCGATCCCTGCAGTGAACTCGATTTCTCCAGTAAATCAATAGCTTTTTTTATAATATTATTTTCAGTTTCCTTCCTTCCCTTGTTGCTTTTTATTTCTCTTAATTCTCCACACATTTTTAATAAACTAGCAATAATTTTATAGGGCAATTCCTTATCTTTTTCTTTAAAGCTGCTTATAATCTTTGCAACATTATTATCTCCAGAAGTATAAATATTTATTGTTCCACCATTAGAAGGAAAAAGAGCAATAGCTAGTTTTGCAACATTATCATTATTTTTTACAGTATTTCCAGCATGTATAGGGGAAAAATTGGTGTTTGTTTTTGGTACTGCATATTTAATATTTAAGTTTTCCATCCTTAAATCTTTAATAAACCCACATTTCAAAGCAACTAAAGCATCTGCAAATGTTACTGGAATTTTTTTTGCACTTTTTAAAACTTCACTTGTATAAGCAATTCCACCTTCATTAATGTTTGCATTAGAACAAGCTAATGCTGCTAAACTTACCATTGTAAATAATAAAATCTTTTTCATTTGACCCAATCTAAAAAAATAAACTTAATATTTCTATTAATAATTATATATATATAGAAAAGTTTAAATTTAATTAATGCAAGTACAATTTGATAATGTCTCTTGTACAATTTGTGAAAAGGCGGATTGACATACACCCAGTCGTTGTAAAACAATGGATTTAGGGTTGACATAACTATACTGTGTGATACTTTTCCAATACTTTTCTATTAGGCATATGTTCCTGCTTGGAAAATAAAAGTTAAATTTCAGAAGCTGTCTTCATGGATATTTTAACTGATGGTTTTAAAGGAAAAACGGAGCGCGGAACCGGAGTGTACTGAATGTACATGGGGGCATTGGGGGAAATCTGTAATTTTCCCCAAACCCCATGAGGATTCGAGCATCGAAGTAACGAGCAAATTTGCAGAAGAAATTGAGTTATGAAGGAAGTCTAATATCTGATAGAAGCAGAAAACAATGCTCATGCCAATTGCTTTTTTACATTACAAATAAAGTTGCACACTGCGTTATTATAGCTAAAATTTTGAAAATCCCCCTGAGAAGAGGGATTTTCTGTTGGAATTTACTATTCACTAAATTTGCTCCCAAATTGAACCATTCCACTTGTATTTTTTTCCACCATAAAACTTTACTATCCAACGAGTATTAGGGTTATTTGTAATTTTTAAATTATCTGAGGTGATTACTGGACTTATACCACTAAGATCAAATGTGTAATTGCCATCATCCGATATAGGTGGGGCTGCTTCTAAAATTTTGTTTATAATATTAATACATTCATTATCGCCGTACATATCAGTATTATTATAATATAGAACATTTAACATCCTGTTGGCTGTATCAGGATCAGGAATTGTTACTAATTTTAAGTATGAAGAAGAGAATGCATTATCACTAATTCCCGAAATATCAATTACACTACCTGGAATTTCTAATGAGGTTAAGTGTGCACAGCTAGAGAATGCATTATCACTAATTGTCAAATTAGTTACACTATCTGGAATTGTTAATGAGGTTAAGTATTGAGAACCAGAGAATACACCCCCACCACCAATTGTCAAATCAGTTACACCATATGGAATTGTTAATGAGGTTAAGGCACAAAAAGAGAGTGCATAACTACCAATTGTCAAATTAGTTACACTATTTGGGATTGTTAATGAGGTTAAGTTTACGCATTTATAGAATGCATAACTACCAATTGTCAAATCAGTTACACCATATGGAATTGTTAATGAGGTTAAGTTTGAACAATCAGAGAATGCATAACTACCAATTTTCAAATCAGTTATGCTATTTGGAATTTCTAATGAAGTTAAGCCACAAGTAGAGAATGCATAACTACCAATTGTCAAATCAGTTACGCTATTTGGAATTGTTAATGAGGTTAAGCTTTGATATAAACCGAATGCATAATCACCAATTGTCAAATTAGTTACACTATCTGGGATTGTTAATGAGGCTAAGTTTGAACCATTGAGTGCATACTCATCAATTATCAAATTAGTTACACCATATGGAATTGTTAATGAGGTTAAGTTTGAATTCTTGAATGCACCCCTATCAATTGTAAAATCCGTCCCATCTTCCAAAATAATTTTTTCCAATGTTGAAATACAGCTTGTTAAAAGACTTGCGTTAATAGT
>JAITOG010000100.1 GCA_031290075.1 Holosporales bacterium
GGGGTTAGGGATAAGCAATCTTTTTTGCGGGGAATCAGTTGGCGTACAGGAAGGATATGAGGCAGAGGCAAGACGTAGGGATGGCGCACAGATGGGATATGACGCAGAGGCAAGACGTGAGGCAAAAGAGGCAGAGGCAATACGTGAGGCACAGGAAAGACAAGAAGGTCAACTTTTTGCTGCAGTTAAAGAAGGAAATAACGGAGAGGTTAATAGATTAATTTCTAACTCTGAGAATAAGGATGTTCTTGTTAATGCTAAAGATAAGAGTATATGGGCGCCACTTCATTATGCAGCTGATAGAGGACATGTAGAAGTTGTTAGAGTATTACTTGAAGCTGGAGCAAATAAAGATGTTAGAGATAAAAGTGGAAGTACCCCACTTCATAAAGCAGCTTATGGAGGATATACAGCAGTTGCTAAAGTATTACTTGAAGCTGGGGCAAATGTAGATGCTAGAGCTCAGTATTGGAGTACACCACTTCATTTAGCAGCTTCTAGAGGGCATGCAGGAGTTGTTGAAATATTACTTACTGCTGGAGCAAATAAAGAGGCTCAAAATTATTATGGAAGGACACCACTTTATAATGCAGTTTCTGAATGGAATGCAAGAGTTGTTAAAGTATTACTTACTGCTGGAGCAGATAAAAATGCTAGAAATAGTATTGGAAGTACACCACTTCATTTTGCAGCTTCTGGAATGTTATACGAAGCTGTTAAAGTATTACTTGCTTTTGGAGCAGATAAAGAAACTAAAGATGATTATGGATATACACCACGTGATTTGGCACGTTCTAAAAAATTAAAGAGGTTATTAGCCTAATTAATTATAGCAGGCAATAATGGAAATAGGCCTTTAAGATTTTACTGAAAGGTTAGGATAAAGGCTTGTATGAATCTTTATTAAATTGCGTTGACAACTATTCGTGCAAGATTTATATTACACTAAAATTCATGATTAATAATGCAGATGATTTTTCCACAACCTCATAATCTGTAGGAGGTTCACAAACACGATATGTCTGATTAAATGTGGATTTTTGGTGTAATATAATTTTAGATAAAATCATTTTTTTACGGCAGATGTATTAACTTTTGGAGGAATTAGAGTTTATAATTATATTATAAGAAAATATCTTTTTCAGATTTTGTGAGGAAATGTTGGGTGCGTATTTTAAAAGGTTTATTTATAATTGTTTGTTTTTTAAATTTTAGTACAGTATCTATGATTGGTTATACTTTACCTAATATTATGGCAAAAGTTAAAGATTTAACTTCGATTGCTAAGAAATCAGTTATTAAAAATTTTAATTCATTTGAAAATGCAGTATTCCTACTCACTTCGTTTATTGGAAATTATTCTTTTAAATGTGTTGATTACGCAAGAAAAGAAATATCTTCTATTGCCAAATTATCGAATGAATACCCTCACTTTACATATGCTATAGGAGCAACTATTGTGAGCATATTAGGTATTGTTATGCAAAAAAACAAATCTACATTGTTATCGGTAATGGCTGGAGGAGCTTCAATAGGATTACCTTTATACTATTTTCTATCTGAATCTTTAAAGAGAGAAAGAAAATTAAAAAAACATTGCGCATATTTATTAGATAATTTTAATAAAATGTCTTGTGCAATATTTGGAAAAGAAATTGAAGAAGAAGGCGATATTGAAACAATAAGCGACACAATTGTAGATACTTATATAAAATTAAAAAAAGATTTGGAAGCTTTGAAGTTAGAATTCTCTGGTTTAGTAGATAGAATGTTCGTAAATAGAAAATCA
Source organism: Holosporales bacterium (assembly GCA_031290075.1). Classification (GTDB taxonomy): domain Bacteria; phylum Pseudomonadota; class Alphaproteobacteria; order BNTO01; family BNTO01; genus JAITOG01. The sequence goes on from JAITOG010000100.1 coordinate 1,790, forward strand.
ATGGTTTAAAAAAATAATCTGAGGCTTCTTAAAAGGCAAATATAGAATTTCCAAAAAAGCTTTTTCTTAATAGATTACCGTTTAAAAATGTGATTTAATCAAGTTATCTGATAGTGCGAAAAGGCGCTATTTTTTTATTGTATAGCGATAAAGAAAATGTTTTTATTATTTACTTTGCAAAATTGCTTTATTCCTTTATTTATTAGGAATTTTTTTAAATGGCATTTGCATATTAGACTTCTTTCGAAACCAATTTCTTCTAGCAAAGTTGAAGGAGCATACTGGGGCTCCCAAAGAATGCGGATTTTAATTGCTGCCAATCCCTTGAAACCCAAAAAGTTTGAATCCGCAATTTTTTGGGGTTGGGTATACGAAGCGCAGAACCGGAGTGTACTAAATGTACATAAGGGGCATTTGGGGAAATCACAGATTTCCCCCAAACCCCATGAGGATTCGAGCATCAAAGCGACGAACAAATTTGCAGAAGAAATTGGTTTCAAAAGAGAAATTGGTTTCGAAAGAAGTCTAATATTATTTTGGAGATTGTTACTAAATGGCGAAAAAAATACTTATTAATGCACAAGATCCTAATGAAACGAGAATTGCTGTTATTGATGGAAATCAACTTGTAGATTTTGATTCTGAAATCGTTTCTCAAAAGCCAATTCGCGGAAATATATATTTGGCGCGAGTTGTTCGTGTTGAACCTTCACTTCAAGCCGTTTTTGTTGAATATGCTGAAGGGAAGAGTGGTTTTTTACCGTTTTCGGAAATTCATACAGAATATTATAGAATTCCCGTTGATGATAGAAGAGATACAGAAGAAAACCAAAAAAAAGAAGAAGAAACGGAAAAACAAAATGTTAATGCAGAAGCAAGTGCTGACGATATAATTTCATATCCATCTTCTGTTAATGTTGAAAACATTAAAGTAAAAAAAAATAAAAAGCATAAAAGGCGCAAAAGAACATACGATATTCAAGAAGTTATTCAAAATAAACAAGTTTTATTAATTCAAGTAATAAAAGATGAAAGAGGTAGTAAGGGAGCTGCTGTTACAACGTATATCTCTTTAGCAGGGCAATATTGCGTTTTAATGCCAAATGCTGGCGAGAGAAATGGAGGAGTTTCTAAAAGAATACAGAATGATGACGATAGGAAGCGCCTTAAAGATTTAATTAATGACCTTGAAGTTCCATCTAAAATGTCAATAATTATCAGAACGGCAGGGCAAGAACGCAATAAATCAGAAATTCGTAGAGATTATGAATATCTTACTCGCCTTTGGGATAATATAAGAAAAAAAACCTTAGAATCCTCAGCGCCTGAACTAATTAATGAGGAAGCTTGTTTTCTTATGCGTTCTGTTCGGGATTTTTACAAAAAAGAAATTGATGAAGTTGTTGTTGACACGAAAGATGCCTACAAACGAGTTCGCGATTTTATGAAACAGCTCTCACCAAGTGGAGTTAAAAAAATTAAATTGCATAAAGAAGATGAAGATAGTGCTTCTTTATTTAATTCATACGATATAGAGCAGCAGATCTTAAACATGATAAGTCCCCGTGTTGAGCTACCATCTGGAGGATCAATAGTAATTAGCCAAACTGAGGCACTTGTTGCTATAGATGTTAACTCCGGGCGCGCTACAAAAGAACGGCATATTGATACTACTGCGCTGAAAACTAATTTAGAAGCAGCAAAAGAAATTACTCGTCAGCTAAAATTGCGCGATTTGTCAGGGCTTATTGTTATTGATTTTATTGATATGAGCGAACATAAGCATATTCAACAAGTTGAACGCATATTCCGGCAAGAAACAGCCAATGACAACGCACGAATACAAATTGCTAATATCAGCCAATTTGGTTTACTTGAAATGTCCCGTCAACGCCTTAGGTCTAGCGTAATGGAAACATATGGAGAAATTTGTCCACATTGCCAAGGGCGCGGAGTTACATATTCGAAAAGATATTTTGTATCAACAATTTTGCATATACTTGAGAAAATCGCATTTGAAAATAAAGAAAAGAATATCAATTTATATGTTCCCAATTTTATTTATTCGGATCTTTTGAATAAAAAACGTAATGAATTCTTTGAAATAGAACAAAAAAATAATTGCTTAGTAAATGTTCAGGCTGATAGCAGTCTTGCTTCAATAGATTTCGTGATTGATTATGGAATCGGAGTTCCTCGTCAATTTTCATTGGGAAAAATGAATTCTGATAATGAAGAAGATGAAGGAATTAAGGAAACAAAAAATAAAAAAAACAATTTACCTCCAGATAGTAACCAAAAGAGTGGGAATAAAGGGCGAAGAAGAAGACGTAGTCGCGGTAGTAAAAGCAACGAACAGACTCCAGGGGCGCAAACGAAAGATGAGCAAAATGAACATTTGGTTTCTAAGCAAACAGAAGAAAAAAGTTGGTTAAAGAAGATTTTTAATTTGAGCATGCAGAAAATCAATTTTTAGAATTTTAACTGTGTTCACATTTAACTTTTCGGCCTTTGAAGGCTCTGCAGCGCAGAGGCCCAAAATTGTAAAAATCAATTAATGAACAGGGTTTTTAATTATACCCAAACCCCAAAAAATTGCGGATTCAAACTTCTTGGGTTTCAAGGGATTGGCAGCAATTAAAATCCGCATTCTTTGGGGACCCCAGTATATGGATTTAAAAGAGAAGATCTTGCTAAGAAAAAGGTCAATATCAGAAACAGTATTCGGATATTTAAAAAGGAAATGATGTTGGAACACACAAGGCATAGATCTGGCAAATATGGCTATTCATGTGCTTTCAGTACTGATTTCATATCAACTCATGACAACAAAACCTTCAATTACACCATTTGAGGGGCTTTCACCTAATCCATAGTTCGCGTTAATAAAAGAAACAATTGCGATTGCTTATGAACCCTGTTCATTAATTGATTTTTACAATTTTGGGCCTCTGCGCTGCAGAGCCTTCAAAGGCCGAAAAGTTAAATGTGAACACAGTTATGGAATAACGAGTTTATCGAAAGAAAAGACCCATGAAATTGTGGAGAAATCATTTTTTCTTAAACATAATTATTCCAAAGCCGCAAAGCAGCATAATCAGCGAAAGCCATTGTCCTATTGTCAACATCAGAAAAACATCTGATTCTTTTAAAAAATCAATAATTATTCGAAAAAAAGCATAATTAATTAAAAAAAGTGCAAAAATTATGCCATGTACTTCTCTGCAGAAACGCACTCGCCAACATAGGCGCAAAATTATAAATGTTAAAAGCCCTTCGCCAATAGCTTCATAAATTTGCGTTGGATGCCTTGGATTTTCAGCTCCTCTAAAAATTACTCCCAAAAAAGATTGCGTTGGCTTTCCGTATAATTCGTTATTAACAAAATTGGCCAATCTTCCTATACCTAGCCCTATTGGAGCAACCGTTGCAATGATATCGGCGAATTGCCAAATATTTTTCTTTTTTGCCTTACAAAACAGCCATAACGCTATAATCATTCCAATTAATCCCCCATGAAATGCCATTCCACCTGAGCGAAAATCTAAAATTTGTATTGGATTTGAAAAATAAAAATGAGGATCAAAAAATAAAATATGTCCAAGTCTTCCGCCAATAACTATTGCAATGCAAGCAAGTACAAAAAAAGAGTCAATAGACTTCTTTCGTAACTCAATTTCTTCTGCAAATTTGTTCGTTGCTTTGAGGCTCGAATCCTCATGGGGTTTGGGGGAAATTTGTGATTTCCCCCAATGCCCCCCCTCATGTATATCTAATACACTCCGGTTCTGAGCTTCGGGTACTCCTTCAACTTTGCTAGAAGAAATTGATTTCGAAAGAAGTCTATTATCTTCTTCTTTAAAAAATCGGACTTGTAAGCGTTTTGAATACCAAAGGGCAATCCATAAACTTACAACATATGAAACGCCATACCAATGTATACTAACTCCCAAAATACTAAATGCAATAGGAGAAATAGAGGAAGCATCAAACATTATTGTTTTTCTATTGATTTTTGTTTATTTTTATAATCTTCTATTGCTGATTTTACTGCATTTTCCGCTAAGACGGAGCAATGTACTTTTACCGGGGGTAAGGCAAGGTATTCAGCAATTTCCATATTGCGTATTGTTAGCGCCTCATCCAGCGTTTTCCCTTTAATCCAAGAAGTCACCAGGGAAGATGCCGCAATTGCAGAACCGCAGCCAAATGTTTTAAACTTAGCATCTTCTATAAGCCCTTCTTCAGTAACTTTGATTTGAAGTTTCAAAACATCACCGCAAGCTGGCGCTCCCACCACTCCTGTTCCCACAGTTTTATCCTCAGCATTCAGGGTACCAACGTTCTGTGGATTTTTACATAAATCAACAACTTTAGAACTGTAAACCACAATTTTGCAACGTAAAAACTAACACATTTTCAATATATCAAAATATTTGCCATAATTAATACTCTTTCCTTACCACCCTTCAGAGCTAAGTCCTAGAAATAAAAAAAGATAACACAATCAAAAAAAAATATTATATATTGGAGTATTAGTATTTTTTATTGGATTTACAATGTTAGTAGAATATCTTAAAGAAGTGGAAGATGACCGGAGTTATCATGGAAAAGAGTATCAATTATGGCAAATATT
>JAITOG010000103.1 GCA_031290075.1 Holosporales bacterium
TTCGGTATTTAGTAGTATAGGCAATGGAATTTGTAAGCATAAAGAAGGGTGTGTATATGCTGTTGTTGGAGCTGCTGCTCTTTTATTAGGCAGTGGATTTTTAATTTACAATAAAGATGAACTTCTTTTAGAGGCAGCTGAAGATGGTCATACAAACTTTGTTAAAGTATTACTTTGTATCGCAAATGTAAATGCTAAAGATTATTTGGAAAATACCCCACTTCATTTGGCTGCTGAAAGAGGGCATGTAGAAATTGTTAGACTATTACTTAAAAGAGGAGCAGATGTAAATGCTGGAAATACTAATGGAGAGACCCCACTTCATGCAGCAGCTTATAGAGGATATGTAAAAATTGCTGATCTATTACTTGATGCTGGAGCAGATGCAAATGCTAGAAATACTGATGGAGTGACCCCACTGCATTATGCAGCTTTTGAAGAACCAGGAATTGTTGAAATATTAATTGCTGCTGAAGCAAATGTAAATGCTGTAGATACTAATGGAATGACCCCACTGCATTATGCAGCTCGTGGAGGGAATGTAAAAGTTGTTAGAGTATTAATTGAAAATAAAGCAAATAAATATGCTATAAATAATGATAGAAGGACACCATGTGATATAGCTGCTGAATATGGATATGAAGGTATTGCTCGCATATTACAACCAAATGCAAATACTAGACAAATGTAAATGCTAGAAACTTGGAATGAATATACCAAACTTCATTAAGCTGTTCTATCGCAGGGCTAAGTCTATACTGGGGCCCCCAAAGAATGCGGATTTTAATTGCTGCCAATCCTTGAAACCCAAGAAGTTTTGAATCCGCAATTTTTTGGGGTTTTGGGGGATAGATGCTTTATAAAATTATTTTATTTATATTGTTCTTTTGAAGATTGAGACATTACTTGTTTTATACACAAACAGAATATTTGCAAAAAAGTATAACAATCAATAAAAGCATCTAGGACTTAGCCCTGCCTTGATTCTATCCTTTCTTGAAGTTGCACACTGCGTTTAATAACTAATACATCTTAAAAATATATGAGAAGTCTAATAATTTAAATCTACATAGGAATTTTAAAAGCCTTACGATGAAGCATGTGGATAGGCTATTGATAATACCATCCCTTGCGCTTCATGGAAAAATCTTCCAATATTTGGAAGTCCTGGAATAATTCTTCTTATTATAGAATAAAAATTTTGTAAATCTAACATATTATAACCAACAATTTCTCTTTCTAACTTTTCTTTATTTATAAATAAATTATCCCACCATAAATAATAAACTCCCCCCGCATAAGTTAATAACCTTCCTAATTTTTTATTTATTCCAAATAAAGGTATAAGTATTTTAGCTAGTAATATACAAGTAGTTATGTAGAATGGAGTTGAATATTCGTTTAAAATTTTTAATAAAGAATTTTCATTTTTTTGCGTTTCTTCTGGTTTTATCTCTAAAACTTTACCTGTTATTTCAAAATATCTTTGGCAAAGTTCTTCTCCGCTAAGGTATCCTCTCAAAGCTTTTAGTAAAGTATCTTCTTCCTCTTCTTCTTGCCCTTTTTCCCCTACAGCATTACCAGTTGCTATATATAATAATTTATAAAATTCTTGCTCCCCATACAGTTTTAATAATTTTATACCTATTGAAATCCAAGGATGCTTTTTTAATGAAGAAAATAAGCTGGAAATTTTCGCTGCAGCGTAAAATATTAAAATCTCAATTAATTTTGATCTATCACTACTATCAAGCTTATATTTGTGGGATTGCTGATCATCTCTTTTACTACTTTCAACTTTAATTTTTAAAAGACCAAAAAGAGATTCTATTGCATTAGCAAGCGTTACATTAATTTGTCTCAACATTATAACAAGCAGCCCTGCAAATTTAGGTAAAGAATCTATTAAATTTCCATCGTTTAAATCCATAATTTGTTCTATAGTTCTTTTTAAAAATAATGAAAAAGAAAGTAATTGATCTACTACAAGCCAAACATAATTTTTGTCTATATCAAAAAGATTTGATACTTTATGTATAGTAAAAAGACTTGAAACAACAAATACAGGAATGGCAATAAACTCTCTGAAAGAAAATCCTGGACTTTCTTTTAAAAATTGAAGAATACCATTTTGGTTCTTCTTTCTAATGGTTTTTCTTGTAAATGTGCAAATTTCATCAAAGAAGTATCGACCGCAAAAATCCACGGCCAGAGACTTCCAGCGATTTTCTTCGTTATATTCAAATACAGATGGAAAAACCTCTTTCCAAACATCAAAAATACATTTCCCTACCAAAATCGGACTTAGATTAACTTCATAACTTTTCACAACATCGTATGCTTTAATACCGCCTTCCTCACAAACAATGTTTGGAGAAAAAAATGCACAAAAATGTATACAAAAAGACAGAATAACTTTACGCACAAAACACCCCTAATCTTGCGCTCCCCTAATATCATCAATTGTATGACAATTAAATCTTAGGAAACAAGATTTAAATTAGTTGTGTAAATTCATATCCAACCACTACCGGCTGGAAGCCAGTATATACTGGGGCTCCCAAATAATGCGGATTTAAATTGCTGCCAATCCTTGAAACCCAAGAAGTTTAAATCCGCAATTTTTTGGGGTTTGGGTATAGTAGAAATGCCAGACGATAAGATTAATCGCACCAAATTAAACTTTAATTTTTTTCAACTTGATCAAATTCTAATTCTATAGGAGTTGGCCTTCCAAAAATTGTTATTGAAAGAGTAAGGCGTTGATTCTCATTATCTATCCCTTCTACAACTCCGGTAAACGAAGCAAAAGGGCCATCGCAAACCTTTACAACTTCTCCAATTTCGAAAACGATAAAATTTATAGGTTTTTCCTTAGATTCTTTAACTTGTGCAAAAATTTTTGAAATTTCCGATTCAGGAACAGGCAATGGCCTTTTTGCCCCGAGAAAGCCATTAACACGAGGAACACTGCAAATAAGGCTCCAAATTTCATCACTCATACATACTTTTACAAGAATATACCCAGGAAAAAAATTTTTATTAACAGTAACTTTGCTTCCTTTTCTACTTTCAATAACTTGTTCGCTAGGAACAAAAAAATCCTCAAAAACATCAAGCATTCCATTTTTCATTGCTTGCGCTTTTATTGCTTGAACAACACTATTTTCAAGTCCAGAATACACGCTTATAACATACCATTTTGCTGCAGGTGTTTCCATTAATTAACCCATAATTGATTGAATAATAGCTAAAAGGCTTCTGTCAACGATAAACAAATAAATAGACATGATAAAAGCAAAAATACATACTACAAGCGTTGTAATTCCTGCCTCATTTCTCGTTGGCCAAATAACTTGCGATATTTCTTTTTTTACTTCTCCTAAAAAGATCAGAGATTTCTGTAATACGGAAGATTTTTTATTATTTGTATCCATTACACACCAATTAAAAATACACTCAGAGAATGGCAGGAGTGGTAGGTCTTGAACCCACTACCTTCGGTTTTGGAGACCGACGCTCTACCAGCTGAGCTACACTCCTATATCTACTTATAAATATAAGCCTTATATAATTCTTATCAAAAAAATAGAACTTGTGGAATAAGAAAGTTTTTGGTGAGGATATCAATTTTTATGGTAAAATCATTTTGTAAAAAATATTGGAAGAATGGAAATATGATAGATAACGATAAACTTAAAGAATGGCTAAATATAATTAATTCATGTCAAACTTTGCATGAACTTGATGAATACCAGATCTCTCTTCTTGGTAAAAACGGTATAATAACCGCTGAAATGAAAAAATTAGGAGAATATCCACTTAACAAAAAGAAAGAAATTGGAGCTATGTTAAATAACTTGCGCAACGACATAGAGCAAGCTATTAAAAGTAAAAAACAAAGCCTTGAACATGCAGTATTGATTCAAAAAATAACAGAAGAGAAAATTGATATTACTTTGCCTATTCGCCCAGAGGATGGGAAGTATTGCGGGAAACTCCATTTATTAACACAAATTAGCAATGAATTGTTGGATTATTTTAAATCCAGAGGGTTCAAAATAATGGATGGACCAGAGCTCGATACAGATTTTAATTGTTTTGAGGCCCTAAACATTCCAAAGCACCACCCAGCCAGACAAGAACAAGATACTTTTTATATCAGCGGTATGGCAGATTATTTGCTACGTACTCACACTTCTACTATTCAAATTCGTACACTTTCCAATAATGAAGTTCCAATTCGAGCAGTATCAACAGGAGCAGTTTTTAGAAATGATGCCATTGATGCAACACATTCTCCGCTTTTTCACCAAATGGAAGTATTTGCTGTAGAACCAGGTATTACAATTGCAAATTTAAAGTATTGTCTTTTTGACTTGCTTGGTTTTTTGTTTAATGTCAACCTTTTAGCAATGGATGAGAGCGGGGAAGCCATGCCTGTACGCCTTCGTCCAAGTTTTTTCCCATTTACAGAGCCTTCCCTTGAAGTTGATGTTTGCTGTATAAAAAAGGATGGTGAACTTAAACTTGATATAAATGGGAATTGGTTGGAAATTTTAGGATGTGGAATGATCCACAAAAATGTATTTAAAAATTGTGGCCTTTCTACATTTAAAAATGGATCACCTTTACAAGGTTTTGCTATAGGTTTCGGAATTGAGCGTATTGCTATGCTTAAATACGGAATAACTGATATTCGCAATTTTTATGATGGCAATATACGCTGGCTTAATTATTACGGCCAATCTGCTCTTTTATAAAGTGCTATTAAGATTATAAGGAAAAAAGCGCAAATTCAGATTAATGGTGCTTACAATATTTAATAACTACTATCTTGATTTTCCAAACATCATATGAGAATATGAATGTATATTTGCTTTTTAGTTTAAAAGGTTTCGATGACAAAACGTATTACAACAAAATACAAAATAGATCGGCGTCTTGGTGTAAATTTGTGGGGACGTACAAAAAGTCCATTTAATGTTCGTAATTATGGCCCTGGTCAGCATGGCAAACAGCGCTCTAAACTTTCAGATTATGGTGTGCAGTTGCATGCAAAACAAAAGCTTAAAGGGTACTATGGAAATATAACCGAAAAGCAATTTAAAAAAATTTATGCAGAAGCTATACGTAGTAAAGGTGATTCTTCAGAGAACATGATTGAATTATTAGAACGTAGGCTTGATGCAGTTGTTTACAGAATGAAGTTTGTAGCAACTGTGTTTGCTTCAAGACAAATAGTAAACCATGGGCATGTTTTGGTAAATGGTAAAATCATTGATATTCCTTCATATCAGGTTAAAGATGGAGATGAAGTTTCCCTATCTTCTAAAATGAAAACAAATGCAAATGTTTTAACAGCAGTGTCATCAGGAGAAAGACATGTTCCAGATTATATTGATGTTGATCACAAAGAAATGAAAGGAAAGTTTATCAGAGGGCCAAAGCCAGTTGATGTTCCATATCCAGTTCAAATGGAACCACACCTTGTTGTTGAGTTTTATTCAAGATAATGGAAATTCTTAATTACTTAATTTTTCTAAACAGCAAGAAATAGGGGTATTAGGAAATGTCTATTTTCCTGGAAATCCAGGGAACTTAAATCAGCAATTTTTGGATTTTTTGTATCAAAAAATAAGTTAATTTATTTTTTAAAAAATCATTAAGAAACGTGTCCAGACTGGCTAAATTTCCCAATATTCCTAAAAGATTCTTTCAAAAATGTTGTTTTGTATCCTTTTTCTTTTGTAACTTCTTTACAAATTTCCATTTCATTTTCTCCGGAAATTATCTCTTTTTTCTTAACTATCCCGTTTTTATTGAACGTTATAATAACACTTTTATGTAAAATGGATTTTTTCCCTTTAGTTGGAGAATCCGAAATTACCCTGTAAATATAATACCAGCGCTCTGAATCATCTTGAAAAATAGAAGTTGTTGATGGCATCCCATATTTGTTTTCAACGGTTTCCTTAGTATCAACATTTTCTTTTACTTCTGATAAATCAAATGCTTGAATAAAACATCCCTTTTGCTCAATTATATTCGAACATCCGCAAAGTAAAACATAAAATATAGAGGGAATTAAAAAATATATTTTTTTACACACAAAGAATAAAAACCTAAAATAAAAAATGATTACCAATAATAATATAAAAAACTAACATTTTTTCTTAAAAAAAACATCTTTTTTTTGTATGCTTTCTAATTTACAGTCTTAATAAGTGCCTGTATTCAGTATGTAAAAGTTTATTTGATGAAATTGTTTCAAATAAATATTCTTTTTCTTTATAATTGCAAAGGAGAATTTTAAGCTTGCTATCTAATATTCTTAAGATATCTTTTGAAATTTCAATAATAATATTGTTCTTTCTTCCTATATCTGTTTTAAGTTGAACAGCGCGAACTATTACATTTTTACTTTTATACATCTTTGCTTCAATTGGTAATTGTATTTTTATACATTCTTGTATTTCTTTTTTAGACGGAACATACCCCGTTTTATAATCTATAATGCAAATATCATTTTTATTCAAAACATCTATTCTATCAATAATTCCATGGACTTCGAATAAAATATTATTAATATTTAAATTAATACTACATTTTAATTCAGTTAAAATTTTAATATTTTTCTTTTTAATTTCCCAAAATTCTTTTTCTAACTCCTTTAAAAAAGCAAAAGCTCTTAAAAAAAATCTGTGGGAATACGGGGTTTGCGCAAATTTTTCAGCAAAATCTACCAAAGCTACATTTCCTTGTAAACAATTTTGTTTAAAATATTGATCCAATATATAATGAATCCAAATTCCAAAATCTAAATTTTCACTAAATGTTATTGGATATAATTTTAATATTTGTTTAATATAGAAAGAATAAGGATCATCTAATAATAATTGTAAATTTGTGATAGAAAGTTTTGTTGGCCTGCTGGAAATAGGAGGGGAAGCTTTTGCAGATATTTTTGTTTTTTTAAAAATTTTTTCGCCCCTTTCTTCAAAAAAATGGAAAAAATCATCAAAATTTTCAAATTTAAGAGCATCCAAAAAACTATGCCTTACGGTAGTTTTGTCTAAACTCCTTGTAATATAAATTTTTCTATTTTTTTTATTAGCTATATATTTGAAAACATCTTTTTCAATTGAAAGATTATATTTTTGATTTAAAAGATAACCAAAATGTAATTCTTTATACCAAATTTCCTCACTCATAGATGGCAAAAAGGCAACATCAAAATCAAAGGACATTGCGGATTTTGTAGATAGCAGCAGAATATTGTTTTTTTTTGAACATTCAAAGGAAAATTTATTTTGCGAAGAAAGATCATTTTTTTTCTTTTTAAGAAGAAATTTTATAGAACAAAGGTATTCATCCGAAGAAATTCGTTCAAAAATTTGCGAGGATTTTAAGTCTTCAAAAAAAATAAATAAAGCATTTAATTCTTTACTATTAGGTTCTTCAAAAGCAAAGGCATTAGACTTATTTCGTAACTCAATTTCTTCTGTGAGTTTGTGCGTTGCTTCGGGACCCAATTCAAAGTGTTGTTTAGGATGGGATTCCTCTTCGGTAGAAGAAACCGGTTTCAAAATAACTCTAATAAAATCAGCAATAGCTTTTTCATGTACAGTTACAAAATCTGTAAAATAAACACAATCTTTAACTCTTACTATTTCTTGTAGGTTTTCTATCCATTCATATAGAGGCTGCAAATCCTCATGTTTATTTATAATATCTAAAAATTCAGGCAAAGTTGCGTTGTTCTTTGCAATAAAATTGTTATTAACAAACTCTGAATGAGTTTGAATAATTCTTTGAATAAAAAACTTCACTTTTCTTTTAAAATCTACAGAAGCAAATTTTTTAATTAATTGATTACAAAGTAATATTTCCAATTTTTTTCCACATGGATTCCAAATAAAATCTGCAATTTCATAAATAAAGGTGCCATAATTGGTATTATTAATTGAATTAGAAGTTGTATAATTTTTGCTAGCAATTTCCAATATATTTAACTCAGATTTAATTCGCTCAATAATATTTGTATCATCTGAAATAATGGCGATATTTGCATTCTGTTGTTTTATCAGCTCTTCTATTTTCAGGGCAATTGCGGCGGCTTCATCGGCAGGAGACTGAAATTCTTTATAAAAATAAAAGGCTTCATGCTCTTTAAAGGTAATATGCTCACACTTTTTCCTTAGCCTATCAATACAAGGAAAATAAAGGTTTGGGGTGACATCAACAAAAAAGAATTTTTTCCCTTTTTTTTGCAAAATTTCTTCAATTTTTTTCCAAATTCCTGGATTTTTATCCCAAAATTCTTTGATAATCTCAAAGAGCTGTTTTGTAGTACTATTATTTTCACATACGAAAAAAGGAAGGTTTTCTAAAGAATCGCTGTATTTTTGGCAATGGCCTAAGTTTTCTAAAACGATATTTGAAAATTGCAAAGTATCAAAAAAAGAAACAGAGCTAATACGATTTCTAACTGTTTTAACAACATCCCAAAATTCAAAGGGATAATTAGAATTCTCTCGTAACTCAATTTCTTCTGCAAATTTGTTCGTCGCTTCAATGCTCGAATTCTCATGTATATCTAAAATGGGTTTCAAAAGTGGTTTCGAAGAAAGCCTATTATCGCCAAGCTCCTCCAACGATATGATTTCAGGGATAAGACAATTACTTTTTTTTTCTTCAGTAAACTTAACAAAACTTTCTAAAATCCGCTGAACACTACCGTTTGTTTGCGTTATGATAATGCAATCAAAGTATTCTTTTTGATCCTTTAATTTGCTTGCAATAAAAGTTGCAACATCACACATTATCTCTCTTTGTTTTGCTTTGCTTTATCTTATATCCCATTATTATTATCAGTGCTATAAGAGCAAAGGAAGCAATTATTCCGCTAGCTACGAATGCGGTTCGGGTTCCTAATCTATGAGAAATACGGCCCATTACGGAATCCCCTATCATCATTCCAATTGCACATGTAATAAAATATATACCAAGCCCGGTTCCTCTTAAGTTTTCAGGGACAACTTCGCTAATAAGTGAAAGGAATATATTCATTGTTGTTCCATATTGTATTCCCCATAGGGCAACCCCTACATAGAAAAATTTGAAAGTGTTCGATGTTGCAAGCGTTATATCAGACAAAACTAAGCTTATAATTCCTAAACAAAGTAACCAATATCTATTCATTTTGTCAGCGATTAATCCAACAGGATAAGAAGACATTGCCCAAGCTAAGTTAAATACGATCATAACTGTTGGTATAAGCTTCTTTTCCAAATGAAACACGTCTCTGGCATGAATGGATAGAAAAGCCTCTCCCATTCTTGAAAGTAGGAATATAAAATTAACAATCATCAATTTCCAGAATGTAATACCAAGTAATTTGAAGTTGGAAAAAGAAAAAGACTGTTTATATTTTGGAGTATGCGAAGGAATAACAGCAAGAAGCGCGGCTTTTCTTATTTTTAATGGTTCTTTTATAAAAAATAAAAATACTAAAAATCCAATTGAAACGGGAATTGCTGTAAACCAAAAAAGCGTTCTATAATTTTCTCTGCTTAGCCACATAACAATACCGGCCATAAAAGCGCCCAATACGGATCCAATGGTGGCTAAGCTTCTTTTTAAACCATAGCAAGCCCCAATTCTTCTAGATGGGGCAATATCTCCAACAAGCGCACTTCTTGGGGCAGCTTGGATTCCATTGCCAACACGCTCCATCATTCGAGCAAAAATAATGGCAAATCCATAGCCTGAAAATATTGCGAAAACATATTTTGCTAAAACAACAATTCCATATCCAATTCCTATTAGTAATTTTCTTTTTTGCAAAATATCACTTAAGATACCGGAAAGTAATTTCATAATAAAAGAGGTGCCTTCTGCTAATCCTTCCAAAAAACCAATAATTGAAAGGGAGTAACCAAGCTCTTCTTTCAAATATATTGGGCAGTAAATGAAAATTATGATTGAAGAGAAATTAGCAAAAAACATCATAAGACCAACCATCCACACCATTTTTGGGATACGCAGTTTATGGTCTAAAATATTTTTTTTAATGAGTTTTTTTTGATTATAGTTTAAAGAAAACTTTTTCACGAAAGTACAGAATTCTGTAAACACTATGAGATGATACAAAAAAATCACACCAGAAAGCAACTTTTTTGTCTGTATACACAACCCCAAAAAATTGCGGATTCAAACTTCTTGGATTTAAAAGGATTGGCAGCAATTAAAATCCGCATTCTTTGGGGACCC
>JAITOG010000048.1 GCA_031290075.1 Holosporales bacterium
CTGAAGAAAATTTTAAGAATAAGTTTAATAATAGAATAATATTTCCAATTTTTAATACTAATAATAAAGTAATAGCATTTGGGGGAAGATTAATAAAAATATCTCAAAATGCTCCAAAATACCTTAATTCTCCAGAGACTCCAATATTTCATAAAGGAAGCAATCTTTTTAATTTAAATTTTGCCCGCACTTTTACAAAAAAAACTTCGCTTATAGTTGTTGAAGGGTATATGGATGTTGTTATGATGGTGCAAAACGGTTTCCCGCAAACTGTGGCTTCCCTTGGAACTGCTTTAACAGAAGATCAGATCAGCACTGCTTGGAGATATTCAGTGCATCCAATTTTATGTTTTGATGGAGATGCTGCAGGAATAATGGCATCTAGGCGTGCAGCCCTTAGGACTTTGCCAATTTTGGATAGTGGGAAAACTTTGTTTTTCTGTTATTTACCTGGGGAATTGGATCCAGATGAATTTTTGCAAGAGCAAGGAAAAGACGCTATGAAAGGGCAGTTAGAAAAAGCTGTCCCCCTATCGGATGTTATTTGGAATAGTCTGCTTACAAAGTATCAAAAAACTGCCAATTCTTCGCTTCTTCCAGAAGATCAAGCAGCACTAAAAAAAGAAATTTTCGATGTTACACGCTTAATAAAAAATCCAGAAATAAAAAAAGGATATGATTCGTTGCTTCTGGGCAAATTTTTCTCTTTTTTGAGAAAAGATCGTTTTTTTTCAAAAAATCCTTTAAAAACTTCATTTTATTTAAAAAATTTAAAATTTAAACAAAAAAGTACTCTTCCGCAAAAAATTCTTTTGGGAATCTTATTAAAAGTTCCTATATTATTATTAGAGCTTGATGAATTTCTTTTACGGATTGATTTTTCAGATAGAGAGTTTAGGGAAATTAAAGATTGGTTGCTGAGCATGCATTTTTCCCAAGCTGATTTTGAGGATGATCAAACAAAGAGACAATTAGAAGTATTTTTAGAAAAAATAGGAATGAATATGTTAAAAACTCATGCTAGTTTTTTATTTGATGAAAATGTTACAACAAATGATATCATTGCCAGATGGAGAGATATATGGCTGCAATCTATAGAAAGTGGTGCAGTAAAAGAAGATTTAACATATATGTCTGGTTTACTTAAAAAGAATTTAAATAAGGATTTGTGGGGAAAGTTAAAATTGTTATCGAATAATAAATCTAACAAAGATTTATAATTGTATTGGTTTATTATTTTTAGTTTATTAAAAGGAGTATTTTTTTATGGCATCCAAAACATCTAACACAGAAGTCGAAGAAATTGATGTTGATATACCATTGGTGGAGCTTAGTAAGTCGAATCCTGCGCTTAAAAAATTGCTAGCTATTGGAAGAGAGCGCGGATATATAACTTATGATGAGCTTCATGAGTCTCTTCCGGACGGGGATTTATCATCTGATCAAATAGAAGAATCGATGATAGTGCTTTCGGATATGGGGATTAGTATTGTTGATGGAGAAGACATTGACGAGGCCTTCGTTGATGATTTTGGAGAAATGGGAGATATCTCTAGTTTTGCACTTGATTCTCCAACTCAAGAAGAAGAGCAAGAAGAAATTACAGAAAGGCGTGATGATCCTGTTAGGATGTATTTGCGCGAAATGGGAAGTGTTGAACTGCTATCTAGAGAAGGCGAAGTTTCCATAGCTAAGCGCATTGAATCTGGCCGTGATCAAATGGTAGGAGGATTATGTGAAAGCCCTATTACAGCGGAGCTATTTCAAAAATGGCATTTAATGTTGGATACTAAAAATTTGTATATTAGAGACCTTATTGCAATAGATACGGGGTCTGATGAACCAGTTGCAAATCCATTGTATGATGATATTGACGATGTTGATTTAGATTCTACAAGTGGCGGTGATGAAGATCTTTTAGACATAGAGGAAGAAGCTATAAGAACCCGCGTTGCTGTTTATTTGGAAAATTATTACAAAGTATATGAAAAATTTTCAAAAATTCAGCAAGAATTTATAAAAAATCACGGGCATATGAAATGGGATGATGATTCCAAATATCAAAAAGAGAAAGAAGTAATGATGGAAGCTTTTCAAAAAATGAGGCTTCATGAATTACGTTTGGATGAATTAATGAAACATCACAGTGAAATAATTAAAAAAGTTGTTTCTCTAGAAACGTCTTTGTTGCATAAAGCTGAGAAAGTCGGTATAAAAAGGGAAATTTTCGTTAGAAATTTTGGGCACGCAGAATATGATAAAAAGTGGCTTGAAGGAATTAAGAGTGAAAAATTGCCTGCTTGGAAAGAATTATTAAACAAATATTCTGATAATATTAATGAAATAATTGATGTTGTTGATTCTATTAGAGAGCGTACTTTATTTCCATTTAATGATTTCAGAAATTTAGTTAACCGCATGCAAAAAGGGGAAAGGGAAGCTACAAATGCGAAAAAGCAAATGATTGAGGCAAACCTTCGTTTAGTTATCTCTATTGCTAAAAAATATACAAACAGAGGGCTTCAATTCTTAGATTTAATTCAAGAGGGAAATATAGGGTTAATGAAGGCTGTTGATAAATTTGAATATAAGCGGGGATACAAATTTTCAACGTATGCAACATGGTGGATTCGCCAGGCAATTACGCGTTCTATTGCTGATCAAGCGCGTACAATCCGTATTCCTGTGCATATGATTGAAACAATTAGTAAGATCGTAAGAACTTCGCGCCAAATGATTCATGAAATCGGTCGCGAGCCAACGCCTGAAGAGCTTTCTGAGCGCCTTGGAATTCCGCTTGATAAAATTCGGAAAGTTTTAAAGATAGCTAAAGAGCCAGTTAGCCTTGAGACTCCTATTGGAGATGAGGAAGACAGCCATTTAGGAGATTTTATTGAAGATAAAAATGTTATTTTGCCTATTGAGTCAGCTATGCAGGCAAATTTGCGCGACACGACCACAAGGATTTTAGCAACTTTAACGCCGCGTGAGGAGAGGGTGCTTAGGATGCGATTTGGGATAGGAATGCAGTCTGATCATACTTTGGAAGAGGTTGGGCAGCAATTTTCGGTTACTCGTGAGCGTATTCGTCAAATTGAGGCAAAAGCACTGCGCAAGTTAAAACACCCAAGCCGCTCTAAAAAGCTTAGAAGTTTCTTAGATTCTTAATATATTAACGCGAACTATGGATTAAATAAAATTTAAAAAATCTCCAAAAATAGGCTAGATTCCTGATAAACAATTACTCCTAATATGAAGTGGCCAGAAAGCATAATCACACAAGTACGATGCCTCGCAAGAAAAATTGCTTATCCCCAATAATGAAACAAGCAACAGCATAGTTTTAAAATCTTTTCATTTTATATCTCCTTTTAAAAAAAATCTAACCAAGTAACCATATTGGTATAGTAATAATGTTTCCAATTAAAAGATAGTTTGCCCCTTATAAACCACAGGATACACAGCTACGCTGATTGTAAATGGCGTCTTGGAAATGCTTCGGCTGAATTAAAAATATAATAAAAAGAAAATTAAAAACAAAATAAAGTTTAGGATGTTAACTATTCTTTAATTATATTTAAGTAATATTACATTAAGACAGATTGGTATTTATTTATACTTTCAGCTTGTTTTGTTTGTAAGTATTAAGGGCAAGATAATGAAAATGAATTTTTGGAAAGTTTTTAGACTTGGAATTGTGGCTACTGGATTGGCTGCAATGTGTTTTATTCCGTTTGAAAATGAAATACGGGCAGCTCAAACCGAGCTATCAAAAAATCCTGTTGGATTTTCTAAATGTCGTCAACGTTACGTCAGGCCAAAAATAACCCTGTTCATTAATTGATTTTTACAATTTTGGGCCTCTGCGCTGCAGAGCCTTCAAAGGCCGAAAAGTTAAATGTGAACACAGTTAATTAGTAAAAGCATGGCTATTTTAATGGCCTACACAGGAGTAAGCTCGCTAGATAAACAGGGAAATACACTTGTAGTTAACTGGGATAATAATGGAGGGATGGTCTTAATATCAGGTTTTTGCCCTTCGATATTTGAAGATCAGCAAGGTAACGAAACCTTTCTCAAGCGTTTTATAGACTATGAATGGGCAATATCCCCTGAGCATGCTCCTCCGGTAATGTGTGGTCTCAATTGGATATTGGAATTACAGAGAGAAAGACGTATTTCTGAAGTTGATGAAGCTCTGTTAGCAATAAAAGCATTAAAAAGATCTAGAAGCATAGGTGAATTTTCTGCAATTTATTCTAATTTCAATCGACAACCAGTATATAAAGCAATACTAGAAGGATTGCGAAGTTATTTAGAAATTATAGTCAAATTAGTTCGAGAAGATAAAGTTTCCCGTCCTCACAAAAAATGTCCGGAAGATACGGATGATCCTGGTTGTTGTGTAACAGATAAATCAGGTTATTTTCTCACTAAAAAAGCCGTAGAACAACTTATCGCAATGGTAATAGCTCATCCAAATCTCAAAGATCCATGTGATCCGGTTATGACAGAAATATATTACAGACTTAAATTAATATTTGGAATGATGGATGGACGCGAAATTGATGCTTATGTAGCAGCAACTCCACGAAGGCAGAAATTGCTGGCTTTTGATTTTTTAAGCAGAGAGAAAATACATGTAATTAAAGATTATCTCAACCATGCGATGCATACAGAAGTACAATTACAAGTAGCAAAGACCATATTAGGTGATGATACGAATGATACTATTATTTCTACAAAATTGCCATGCTGGAGTTGCATACGTATCCCTTCATTGTGCTCTGGGCAGTTTCATGCCTTAAGCACAGGAATATATGATGATGAGCTTTCTGTATATCCTGCAGATATATATCCGATTGGCGAAGAACCTGTACTACGTCAGAAAAATTTAGAGTTCCCACCACCATGGCAAACAATACCAGTCTTTCTGTATAGTGGTGAAGCAGGTCGTAAAGTACGTTTAGAAGAGCAGATTCATACAATACGTTCAGAAGGAATACCGAAGAAGAAAAGAAAAGCAGCAGACTATAGAAAGATTAGTGATACAGCTGGAACAGAGCCATATCTGCTTGCTCTTGTACAAAATCTAAATCACTTAATTGACCTTAACGAGTTGGTAAGGATTCCTCAAGAGTAGGTAAATAATCTCAATTTTGGATAAGAAGGAAAAAGCGATGAACCTTTAAAAAATAGAAAATCCGGTTTTGTTGTTTTTTTGTCCCTAACAGAAGTTTACAAGTAGGGTGTACAGCCACAATATTGAGCACCCTTATTTTTGATAGCTTCTCTCTTCCTTGTTTTCTATATAGCAAAACTAATAAAAAGTATGAACAAACAAATATTTGAAAAATTTTGAACAAACATTTGACCTTAGATTAAAGACTTTAGCAATTTTTGTTGCTCCTATTTTTTTGTGAGTTTATTATAGTAATTTCATTAACAGCAGGATCAATTCTATCCTCAAATTTATTTTCAATTGAGGATAAGCAATTGGTGCATCGATCCTATCGTCTGGCATTTTACTATATCATTATGTCAACTAGCAAGGTAATTATTTCAGTTTTTGATGTCTTCAAATTAGCAATGGATTACTTACTTTGACATCCTTTGTTCAATAATTTTAGTTAGACCTCGTCCAAATTCTTCAAATGCCTTGCTAGATTCTGAACTAACTATATTTTTTATATCAATTTTAGCATCTGACACTATTTTTGAAATTTGATCAATCAATGTCTGACTTTGACTTGAACTCATAGCAACTTCTGGCAGTAAGGAAACTATATCCATTATATCTGACAAAGAGCACTTATTGATTTGATTTCCTTCGATTTGGAACTTAATTTTTTCCCAGTGCTTATTAAATAATAGCTCAAGTGGCGCGTATAAGGCGTCTAAACTAAATCCACCATTCTCTCTAATATACTTTGAACAGTATGAAATTTGTTGCAGTACTTTTTCTTGTTCAACATCCCCCAATAAATCAAAACCATACAAAGTAGAAAAAGAATTCAGAAGACACGCCCTTATTTTCCATACCTCATAACCATCTTCCGATATACTCTCCTCTTCTTCTAATAGACAAGAACAACTTACGTTTTGTGTGCTCGAAAATTGTTCACAGCACTGAGACAATTCAGAACTTGCTTTACAATACGTACAACAAAATTCTGCTACCACCAACAGGCTAAAGAATTTTTTATTCATAATCAATACTCCCCTTCTGGCTGATTTCAGCCAAAAGCAACATTATCCATACAACATTCTCCTTTTATCATTTAAAAAAAAGTAATACAACTTTTCTGAGTAATTTTAAGGCTTTTAGGCCTTGTCTTATTTTTATGTATTCAGTAATCAAAATATTACTTTTATTAGCAAAATACTCACTCTCAACATATCTAATACTTGTTTAGTAAAGAATAAGCAGTGGTAGATTTTTTTTCTTGATGGATTTCAGGTAAGTGTGCTTTTTTACAAAAATACAGAAAAAGTTGGGAGCTTTTAACTCATTTTTTTCTTAGTTCCAGCAAAAAAAAGTATTTAAGTATTTATAAGTTCAAGATTTGAATTTGCAAAATCATCAATAATGCCAAATAAGAAAAATATGCCCAATTCTATTTAATAGCAATATTCTGTCATAATATCAGTTTCTTCACAATTAGCATCTCAGATATGTATAAGTTCATATGGTTTGAGACTGTGGTTTTTTAAAAAGTTGCAAATAGTTTTTAGCCACTTGTGAGCAAAATTCTTTGAATAATTCCCTGCCTCTTGCGGGCGGAATTATTCAAG
>JAITOG010000016.1 GCA_031290075.1 Holosporales bacterium
TACACCACATGATTATGCATATTCTGAAGAGGTAAGGAAGTTGTTAAAACCCTAATTAATTATAGCAGGCAATAATGGAAATAGGCCGTTAGGATTTACTGAAAGGTTAGGATAAAGGCTTGTATGAATTTTTTTAAATTACTGCTTAGTTTGTTATACCAAAATCCATATTTAATCTGACAGATCGTGTTTGTGAACCTTCCACAGATTATGAGGTTGTGGAAAATCATCTGCATTATTAATCATGAATTTTGGTATTAGTTTGTTATTTGGCAATTGTAGTTTTTGAAGTACAAAAAATGATGAGGATTATAAAGGAAGATAAAGCTTTTATTTTTGCTTTCGTCTTCCAGCAAAAATCCTCAATCATTAGGTGAAGGGAAGGAGGAAAATGAAAGTAGAGCTTCAAGGAAACTTACATATTTTTTGCTTTTTAGCAAATTTCTAATCCATTATTCGCGTTATACTTTTTAAAAAAAATATTGAAAAATATGGTAAACATTGCCAATATTAAATGTTTATACAATTAAATTTATTGCTGAGGAAAAATGAAATTTACATTTGAGTGGTTGAAGGAACATTTAGAAACCAATGAAAATGCTCAAACAATAGCTAATAAACTGTGTGAAATTGGATTTGAAGTTGAAGAATTCGAAGATCCTGCGGCAAAATTAAAAGATATAACTGTTGCTTTTGTTGAAAGTGTGGAAAAACACCCAAATGCGGATAAATTAAACATTTGTAAAATTAATGATGGAACTGAGAAACGGCTTAATATTGTTTGCGGAGCGAAAAACGTTAAAGCTGGAATGAAAACGGCATTTGTTCATGTTGGAGGAATCGTACCAAAATATTGTGTCTCCCTTAAGGCCGCTCAAATACGAGGGATTGATAGCCAAGGTATGCTCTGTTCTTTTGATGAATTAGGAATTGAAGGAAATAGCGGAGGAATTATAGACCTAGAAACTGATGCACCCCCAGGAAGTTCTTTTGCGCAGGCTTACGGCATAACTGATCAAACATTTACAATTAACATAACACCAAACAGGGGAGATTGTTTTTCCGTACGCGGACTAGCAAGAGAGCTTGCTGCTGCTGGTATGGGAAAATTAAAAAAACTCGACTTTTTCTCAAATTTTTCGCAAAAAAATGAAAAAAATTCAAAAAAAATTGAATTTTCTGATATTCCTGAAGCGCCAATTAAAATTGGTATCAATACCCCTAATTGCTCGTTTTTTTATGGTGCAGTGGTTGAGAATTTAAAAAATTGTGAAAGCCCAAAGTGGCTGCAAGAGCGCATAAAATCAGCTGGACAGCGTCCCATTAATGCCTTGGTTGATGTTACAAACTTTTTGAATTTTGATATTGGCCAGCCATCGCATGTTTACGATGCAAAGGCCATTAAAGGAAATATTACAATTCGCCAGGCAAAACCAGAAGAAAAAATCTTAGCTTTAAATTCTCAGGAATACAGCTTAACTGAAGATATGATGGTTGTTGCTGATGATAAAAAATCCTTAACTATTGCTGGAGTTATGGGCGGAGAGGAAACTTGCAGCCGCGATGATACCTTTAAAATCTTATTTGAAATTGCTCTTTTTGATTCAATGTCAGTAGCAAAAACAGGGCAAACCTTAGGATTAAGTAGTGAGTCACGCACACGTTTTGAACGCGGAATTGACCCAGAAATGTGGAAAACTGCTCTTGAATACGGGCTTACTTTAATTACTAGTATTTGCGGGGGAACAGTATCTGGAATTTCTTTCGCTAAAACTAAAGAGAAAAAGGCGGTAAATAGACTTCCTTCGAAACCAATTTCTTCTAGCAAAGTTGAAGGAGCATACGAAGCGAAGAACCGGAGTGTATTAGATATACATGAGGATTCGAGCATCGAAGCGACGAACAAATTTGCAGAAGAAATTGAGTTACGAAAGAAATCTAATGTTTCTTTAACATACTCAAAGCTTAGCCGCCTAAGCGGAGATAGCTCTATTTCCATGGATGAAGCGGCCTTTATTTTGCGTTCCTTAGGTTTTAAGACAAATGATGCAATAGCTGAAAAAATGGAATTTGAAGCCCCATCTTGGCGGCATGATATTGAAGGAGAAGAGGATTTAATAGAGGAGGTTATACGTATTCGCGGATACCGAAAATTACGAGCCCAACCAATGCCCATTATTTTGCAAGATACTAATATTTTTGCAAAAGCAAAAATTAAAGAATGGATAAGTATACGGGGATTAAATGAAGTTTATACTTTGCCTTTTTTAAATAAAGAAGAAGTTGAAAAATTTGGCGGAACACTGAAAGTTTTATCTCCATTAAACGCAGAAAAACCGTTTTTACGGGAATCTTTAGTACCGTCTTTATTGAATATTGTTTTTATGAACCAAAACAGAAATTGCAAATACGGCGCAATTTTTGAGGTGGAATCAATCTTTAAAGATGGACCGTTCGAATTAACATCTGCTTGTGGAATGCGTTTTGGAGTTACTCCGCGTCATTGGCTGGAAAAATCGAGAATGGTTGATGTTTTTGATGTTAAGGCAGATATTGCGGATCTTTTAGAAAGATGTGGCATTACATCTTATAAAATTGGAACTAATAATATTCCAAATTACTATCATCCTGGAAGGGCAGGAGAAATTAGCAGAGGAAAAGAGGTGTTAGGATATTTTGGAGAAATTCATCCAAGTATTTTAGCAAGTGCTGAAATATCGCTTCCTGTTATTGCATTTGAGCTATTCTTTAATGATGAAATTTTGAAAAAAATTTCAAAAATGGAGAAAAAAACATTAAAAGCAATGAAAATATCTAATTTACAACCATTAACACGTGATTTTTGTTTTATTTTAGATAAAAGTGTTTCTGGAGAAAATTTAGTAAAGGCTATTTCTGGTATTGATAGTTTAATTGAAACAATAAGGATTTTTGATATTTTTGAGGGAAACGAAATTGAACAAGGGAAACAATCTATAGCGTTTCAAATAGTGATACAACCGGATGAGAAAACATTGAATGATGAGAATTTAGCGGCTCTTAGTGAAAAAATAATTCTCACTGTCAGGCAAAAACTTGGTGGTGAGTTGAAGAAGTAGGCGGAGTTACCTTGTATTATGTATACCAAACCCCAAAAAATTGCGGATTCAAACTTCTTGGGTTTCAAGGATTGGCGGCAATTTAAATCCGCATTCTTTGGGGGCCTCGGTATGTGGATCTTGATAATCCAGATTCCGCTGTTATTTATCCTTAAACGGGGCACAAAACACCTGTACGTTACTCAAATAAGAAATTTTAGCACTGCTTGGGAGATTAAAAAACGTAAAAAGGGGAAAGTCAAAAAAATAAAAGGCTTGTTTTCTACTATTTTAAAAAAATGATTCTTGTAAACAGGGATTTATAAAAGATATTTTTATGCAGGAGAGTAAGGAATTAGGGGGTAATTTGATCGCTGGAATTTATAATTTGCTGCTTTGTTTTTAATTTCGAAAGTCTATTGCTTTTTATAATATCCATATGCTAAAAAGAAAGAGTTCCTCGATAGCTCAGTTGGTAGAGCAAGTGGCTGTTAACCACTGGGTCGGCGGTTCGAACCCGTCTCGGGGAGCCAATACGTTTTTAGAACGGAGACTCTCTCTTTTCTACCTTCCAAAAAAACCTTAGGATCTGCGCTGTTTAGCGGGTTTTTAATTATGGAAGCAATCGGTGGAGATGCAATTTTTCCGATCGCTTCCGCCCTTTTTTAACCAAACGGAGACCAAAAGTCTCCATACCAGTTGGTTGTACTTTTAGAGGCGAAAAAGCTCTGTAAGCCTTGCTGCACACGGCTTTGCAGGAATTTTTTGCAAAAGTATTTGCGTTTTTTAAAAGCGATAAAAACTCTCACCGCTTTCAAGGTACGAACCATTCTTGCAGCATAGCAAATACAACAAAAAAAAGGCTTACGGTTTAACGCAAGCCCTTGTTTGTAGTTTTTTAAAGACTTTATGTAGATTCGCCCAAATACAGGGCCTCTTGTTCTGTCCAATTCACAGAAGGTTTTTTGCGTTTGAAATCCTGCAGAGTCCATTGAGGATGGAGTTTCCCGAAAAAAATCGCTTCTTTTATGCGTGGGGAAAGCAGGGGAAGAAACAAACTGCGACGAACGTATTCAGGTTGCAAGCCCTTTTGAGCGGCAATATCGTCGCACGTTCCATACATTCCATCATCTATTTCACGTTGCCAGATTTCCGCCTGAACCAGCGTTTTCAGCAATTCCGGATCATTGAGTTCTTCAGGATTTTCTTTGTGAACGAACACCTGCGGGCTATGGTTACGATTGTAAAAACTCCCCTTTACAATTACAAGCTTGCTTGTATCCTGCCCATTGGGAGTGAATTCGATCGTAAGCCCTTGTTTTCCAACATGTACGACTTTGACAAAATCCTGTAGAATTTTATTTTGCTCATCAGGTGATAAAAAATCCCAAGCCTTATCAATGTTTTGCAGTTTTTTATAACCTTCTTCGGGAGATTCTTTTTCCGATAGAGCTGCCCACAAACCGCCTAAAAGCTCAGGTTCCTTAAGAATTTTTCGAATTTCAGCCGTTACCAAGCGATGCAGCAGCTCTGCGTTAAGGCTCACATTCAACCCTTTACAGGGCAAACCATTGCGCTTATTGAGGCATGTGTAATAGGCATATTTCCGGCTTTTCTTCGAGGTTAAGTTGACCAGCATAGCTCTATTGCATTCCTTACAGCGCACGCGGCTTTTAAGCGCAAACTCAAGCAGCGTAGGCACAGCTTGTGTTTTCAGCGGTATTTGTTTAAGAATTTCTTGAACTTGGTTCCACAAATCTTCGCCGATAATAGCCTCGTGCCGTCCTTTGTAGAACTGCCCAAGATGTTCAATATATCCCTTGTAAAGCGGGTTTTTCAGCAAAGTCATCACGCGTTGGCGGGTCATTTTTCTAAGATTTTTGGCCTCCTCTTCAGAAAGTTCTAACGCTTTTACGTTGATTTCGTTGGCAATTGTTGTGGGTGAGCGTGTTTCAACGTATCGTTTAAACATGTGCTGTATCAAAGGAACCAGCGTTTCGTCGAGCTCCAATTTTCGATCTACACTTTTGAACCCAGGCAAAATATTTCCCCCTGTCCAAATGCCGAGTTTCTTTGACGTTGCCTGTTTGTTTTTCACACGCTCCCGCGTCATCGCCCGCTCATATTGGGCAAGGGCAATTTTGTTGTGCATCATAAATTCACCATCGGGAGTTGTCACATCAAAACGCTCAGTAACAGACACAATATCTACGTTGTATGAGGCTAGTTGAGTTCGTAATAAAAAGAAATCCGAAGGATTGCGAGTGAGCCGGTCGTATTTGTGCACAAGAATACGGTCGATAAGGCCATGCTCCACATCGATTAATAATTTCCGCAGCGCTGGCCTATTGGGGTTATCGCCGGTGTATTTGTAATCAGAATAAACCGGTTGTATAGCTGTACAGTTTTCCTGGGAGTCAATCAGTTCCCTAATGTAAATTTCTTGGTTCTCAAGGCTTGTAAGCTCTTTTTGAAGTTTGTCATCGTCCGATAAACGAACGTAAATTGCACAACGAATAGTCATAGTGACCTCCTCTCTACATGAAAAAATTTCAAGCCGTTCCAGCGTGTGCCCGTGATTTCACGAGCAACAGCAGAAAGCGAATTATAAACCAGGCCTTTGTACTCCACTTTTTCTTCCTCTAGGATTTTGACAACATGTTTGTGGTTGTCATAGTCGCGTGTTAAAAGGCTTCCTGGTGGTAAAAGACAAGGTTTTTCAAGCAACGGTTCTCTCTTTTGAAGGCGCTGCTCATAAAGTTCTCGCCTCTCCTGTGCTTCTTTCGATAAACCTCCAAATGCCAGTTCCTGGATTTTATAGGCCAATCTTTCGATAAGTGCACGTTTTTGCATGTGAGGGGGAGGTTCAATGCCTGTCTTTTCCTTCCAAGCTTTCTTCAAATCCTTGATAGG
>JAITOG010000006.1 GCA_031290075.1 Holosporales bacterium
AGGGGCAAATGGTTTTTAAGCCGTTCATAGTTTTCCATCATGTATTTGCAAGTGTTTTGAATATCGGAAAGTGGAAGGGATTTTTGGATTTCTGACCCTGGATATAAATAGCCTAATTCCACATTAGACACACTAATTTCAGAAGCTCCAATTGGCGCAATCGCCCAGGATGCTAAGAGAGAGAGAGAGAGAGAGAGAGAGAGAGAGAGAGGAATACCTCGCTTATAAGTAAAAGTCATAATGACCCCCTAATAAAATAAAACCTATTTTTAGAGTAGAAAAGAAATGTTTAAAAATGGTTAATGGGAGGAAAATAGCAGACTTCTTACAGAACCTTCCAAATCTGATTTTTGGTACATTGCTTCAATGCTTAATCCTCATGTACATTTAGTACACTCTGTTCTGCGCTCCGTTTTTCCTTTAAACCTTCAGTTAAAATATTCATGAAGACAGCTTCTTAGCATGCGCAACAGTCAGATTGACACGATTAGTAACAATTTTATATAATTACTGTATAGTTTTGATATTTTTATGGATTTTTTATGAAAAAAGGTATTTTACCGTTATTGGCTGGGGCGGCGATTGCTTTGTTAGCTGTTTTTATGCCTAGTTGTTCGAAAAAAGCACCACCGCTTGTTGTTTTAACATCCGGAGATATTGCTCCATTTGCTATGGTAGATAAAGAAGGAACATTATGTGGATTTGATGTAGATTTAATAAAAATGTTAGCAAAATGTATGAATCGCGATATTGAATTTAAAAGTCTTCCTTTTGAGGATGTAATGAACGGAATAAAAACAAAGCAAGGAGATGTTGCTCTTGGTGGTATTTCAATTACGAAAGAGAGAGAGGAGATTTTTGATTTAACAGCTACAGGTCATAGCGGCGGTTTTGTATTGTTAGCACTTGAATCAACAGTAATTAACTCTTTAGCAGATCTTTGTGAAAAAATGATTGGAGTTCGAGCTGGTTCATTGCAAGAAAGCAAAGCCAAAAGAGAATGGGATGACAATTATAGAAATTTGTTTGTAAAAAGCTATAAGAGCTTTAACTCAGAGGAAATTGTTGCAAAATTGCGCGGTGGAGAATTGGCTGCTATTGTTTTAGATATTGATGAAGCAAAGTATATAGCTGCTAGAAATAATGGACTAAAAATTGTTCCATTGGATGCTGGAACATTTGAAATGGGATTTGTTACTACTAAAGGCTCTGTTTATTCCGATGAAATTTCTAAATTTATGAAAGAAAATAAAGAAAAAGTTGATGAGCTTGAAATAAAGTGGTTTTCTGCCAAATCTGATTTTTCTTAAATTTTAAAAAATTAGAGATTGAAAAAAGTTATTTTAAGAGTGAAAGATTTCAATCTCTGATAATTTTCTTGTTTTTCTATACAAATTTTGCCATATTTTTAGCGTATAGCTTGTTATAGTTTCTTAATGTTTGATTTTTTTACTTTTTTAAAATCATCTCCAGAAATTGGTTATACAATAGTTTTTTTAGGAGCAATGATTGAGGGAGAAACCATTATTCTTGCTGCTAGTGCATTAGCTGCTATTGGTTATTTATCAATTGCAAAAGTTGCAGCTATTGCTTTTTTAAGTACGCTTTTCATTGATCAAATACTGTTTTTTTTAGGGAGAAGGATGTATTTAAAGCCGGGAGCTCCCCTTTCGGAAAGATTTCCAAAATTATATAAAAGATCTAAAAAAGCCGTTATCTTATTAAAAAAATATGATATCGGCTTTATTTTGATGTTTCGATTTATATATGGAATTAGAGCGATTAGCCCAATAGTTATTGCTCTATGCGGCAGCAAACCTAGCAGGTTTGTTCCTCTTAATTTTGTATCAGCTGTTATATGGACTATAGTTAGTTGCAGTGCTGGGTATTGGCTTGGTGACTTCCTTTTTGATACTAATACGGGAATTATAATGAGTGGGAATGTGCGGCGATTGGAGTATACAATAATTTCCTGTGTTCTATTTATTGTTGCAATAGTTTTTCTTTTTGCTTTTATAAGAAAACATATAAAAAACAAAAAAAATGTTTTTTGTACTAAAAATATTGAAGATATTAGTAATGATGGCAGTAAGGTAGAAAAAGAATTTTATGCAGCAACACATAAATCTACAGGTAAAAAATAATAGCTTAAAATGGTTATTATTGAGAAATCATTAAAAGGAATAGTATCAGATTGGTCTGAGTATTTATTGCTTAGTAAATCCTCTTCAATAGCAACAAGCATTGCTTATATTTCAGATTTAAACAATTTTTGTAATTTTTTGAAAAAATATATAGGGCATAGTGTTATACTTAAGGATATTATAGCTATAGATGCAATGTGTTGGCGGGCATGGCTGAGCCAACAAAGAAAAAATTCTTTGTGCTCTAAAACAACAGCAAGAAGATTATCTGCGATAAAGAGTTTTTTTAAATTTTTACTCGAGAGAAAATATATAAAAGATCATCCAATTTTCTCTGCTCGTACACCCAAAATTAGCAAGGGGCTTCCTCACCCTTCATCTTATGAAGCAATAATAAATTTAGCAAATTCTTGCTGTCTTTTACCTGGAGAAGATTGGGTTCATAAGAGAGATGAAGCATTAATTTTTTTACTATATAACACAGGGTTTCGTATTAGCGAAGCGCTCAGTTTGAAATTTTCAGATATTAAAGGGAATCCAAAATTTTTGGTAATAAAAGGAAAAGGGGGGAAAGTAAGGAATGTTCCGATATTAAAGAGTGTTTTGAAAAAAGTTCAGAATTATACAATTTTTTGCCCTTTTTTTAAAAAAAATTGCCCAAAAATGCTTTTTTTAGGTCAAAAAGGAGCTCCTCTTTCCAAGCAAGTTTTTGAAACTAGAATTCGAAAATTAAGAAAGCTTTTGAATCTTCCTGAAACTACAACTCCACATGCTTTAAGGCACAGCTGCGCAACTCATTTACTAGAGAATTCTAATGATTTGCGAGGAATTCAAGAATTATTGGGGCATTCCTCCCTTTCCACAACGCAAATATACGCTGATGTTACTAAGAAATCAGCCAGAAAAGCATATAATTCTGCTCATCCCCGAACTAAAGTAAATATAAAAAAGAATAAATAGAAGTTTTTTCTTGTTTTAGAGAGCGTTCTTTTACAACAAAGGCGCTCTTTTTTTATTGAAATTAAAGTTATTGAAGCATAAGAGAAATTTTTTGTATATATTGGGGCCCCCAAAGAATGCGGATTAAAATTGCTGCCAATCTTTGAAGCCCAAGAAGTTTGAATCTGCAATTTTTTGGGGTTTGGGTATAAGTACATTTTTCATTCCTTTTTTCAAACCTGTTACGAATTTTATTCCTTTTTTGTATAACTTCAAGAACAAATCCTTGGAAAGGTAGCCTTTATCACCAAATAAAGTTCCCTGAAAATTCTTCAACAAATCTTCAACAGGCTCCCTATCATCGCA
>JAITOG010000054.1 GCA_031290075.1 Holosporales bacterium
GAATCCTTAGCAGGGACAGACGAAGAACACGATCAACTCCCTGGAATCTCTGCCGCTAAACAAGAACAACTCCTTGAATTATTAGGAGGGACAGAGGCAGTACAAGCACAACTCCCTGAATTATTAGGAGGGACAGAGGCAGTACAAGTACAACGCCTTGGATTAGGAGAAGGGGCAGCACAAGCACAACTCCCTGAATTAGAAGAAAGGACAGAGGCAGCACAAGCACAACGCCTTGGATTAGAAGAAAGGGCAGAAGCAGTAAAAGCGCAACTCCCTGGATTATTAGGAGGGACAGGGGCAGTAAAAGCGCAACTCCTTGGATTAGGAGGCAGTACACAAGCACAATTCCCTGAATTATTAGGAAGAAAGGTAGCACAAAGGGAAATGCTTCCTGGGTCAAAACAAGGCTACGGAGAATACTGCCCCCCTTCTACTGTGGTACTACCTACAAGCAAAGAAACCTCCCAAATTTTGATAGAAGAAGATGGTAAGTTGGTCCCTTTTAAACCAGAGCAACCTTTTCATTCCTTTAATACTAATACAAGGAGGTTAGGAGGAGGTACTAATGCATTTTTAGGATTGGGTTTTAATTTTGCGAATGGTTTGGCGGATAGTACTACAAGAAGTTTGGCGAATGGTTTGGCGGAGAGTGCTGCAAGAAATTTGGCGAATAGTGTTACAAGAAGTTTGACGCGTGGTTTAGTAGCTCCTAATTTGGCTGGTTATTTTCCCCGTAAATAAGTTCATATCATAAAACAAAAAAAGGAACGGAGAGTCTAGCTATTAAAAGGGGGAGAAGCTGTTTTCTTTAACAACTCTCCCTCTTCTCCCTTTCTGCAAACACTTAAAATCTATCTTTATGGATAATTTTAACTGATACCCAAACCTCAAAAAATTGCGGATTCAAACTTATTGGGTTTCAAGGATTGGCAGCAATTAAAATTCGCATTCTTTGGGGGCCCAGTATATATCTAATACACTCTGGTTTTCTGCGCTTCGTATACTCCTTCAACTTTGCCTATAAGAAATTGGTTTCGAAAGAAATTCAATAAAAAAATGTACCCAAAATCATAAATTTTGAGTACATTTTATCAAAAAAGAAAAAGCATAAACAAATAAAGTATTTATGCATTTATCCTGCTAACTATTATTTCCAAAGACCATATAACCTAAAGCAAATGCTAATACAGGTACTACTACGAAAGTATTAATTTTATTTGCAAAATCAAAAAACTTTTTCCAACCATCCTCTGGATGTGCCAAATTAGCTGCTATATCACCACGACGACCTACCAAAGCTACTAAATCACCACGACAACCCGCCAAAGCTTCTAAATCACCACGACAACCCGCCAAAGCTTCTAAATCACCACGACGACCCGCCAAAGCTTCTAAATCACCACAACAACACGCCAAATCTAGTAACTGATCACCACGACGACCCGTCAAAGCTACTAAATCAACCACGACGACCCGCCAAAGCTTCTAAAACACCACGACGACCCGCCAAAGCTTCTAACTGATCACGACCATGCGCCAAAGCTTCTAACTGATCACGACCACGCGCCAAAGCTTCTAACTGATACACAATATCAGTTATAGCAGTTATATTATAACTATCATTCGCCAAAGCTGCGAACTGATCTCTATAACCCAGCAAACCTGATAACCAAGTACAACGAGCCGCCAAATATACTAAATCATCAGCTAGTAACTGATCACTACTACCCGCCAATTCTACTAACTCACCAGAAGCATTAACCACACCAGATATGTCTCTCTCATTTTCTTTATTCCCATCTTTAATTATAAATTTCGGCATGACCTCCGGCATTACACTATCCAACACTACACCCTCTTCACCTGAACTTTTGGCTGAATGGACTGAAACTTGGCCTGAAACTTGTTCTTGACCTTTCTCTGAAACTTCGGCTGGAACTTCATCTGAACTTGGGGCTGAACTGACGACTTGGGCTAAAGCTTGGCCTGAAAGATCTAAATTGGCATCATTCTTATCTTTATCGACCCCTTCCAACACTGCGACCTCATCATCATGCCCCCCAATATTTTCAACCACGGACTCTTCCGGCTTTATGCCATCCTCCACTTCCTCCTTATGCTCGTCGTTTGAACTTTTGGCTGAACTTGGGGGTAAAGCTTGAGTTGGCGAACTTAAATCAGAGCCAAAATTGATATCTAATTTGCCTGAATGTAGGCTGACTAAACCTTCCTCTCCACTGAAGACTCCTCCAGCAAAGCAAACTCCTAACAATGCACTTCCAATTATTTTTTTAACAAAATTCATAATAAAAAACTCTCAAAACAAAAACATAAATCACTATATATATATATATATATATGCAAAATGTCAATTTTTTTTTGTGGATATTTTTTATCTATACTTTAGTGAAAATTTAGTGAAAACTCTCTATCTTTATTCCCCAGATTTTTCTATAATTCCCAAGATTTTTTTCCATGATCTAGGATCATCCATTTTTGAAAAAAAATCGAAAAAGTACATTCTAAAACTTTCATATGACTTTCATTTTAAAAAAAATTGCAAACTTGCAGAATCTATACTCAAACCCCAAAAAATTACGGATTCAAATTTCTTGGGTTTCAAGGATTGGCAGCAATTAAAATCCGCATTCTTTTGGGGGCCCCAGTATATAGTTTTTGTAAGGAGATTTTGTCTATAAAAAAATCTCATGCGTAGGTCCTGGGATAATTATACTATAATCTAGCTTTTTTTTTGCTAAAATAAGTTAGAATCAGACGTAATTTACTAGAAGCTTTTTATTATGGTTATAGAAGCAAATTATTTAAAAATTAAAGAATTACTGCCTCACAGGTATCCTTTTCTATTTATAGATAAAGTTGAAAATATAGTTTTAGGAGAGAGCGCAAAAGGTATAAAAAACGTAACAATAAATGAACAGATTTTTCAAGGACATTTCCCTGATGATCCTATTTTCCCAGGGGTTTTAATTGTTGAAGCGATGGCTCAAACTGCGGCGGTTCTTGCTTTACTTTCTACAAAAGATGCAGAACCTGAAAAGCAAGAATCAAAAGACTCCCCTCAAAAACAGAAAAGTATATACTTTATGACTATTGATAGCGTTAAATTTAGAAAACCTGTAAGGCCTGGAGATTCCTTAGAATTAAATATTGTAAAAGAGCAAATGCGAGGAAATATCTGGCGTTTTAAGGGAGAAGCTTTTGTGCGCAGCGAATTGGTATCAGAAGCGAGCTTTATGGCTATGCTAAATAATGGTTAATTTACGGATTTTATACCAAAGTTTTATCCAATGGTTTGTACCTTGGTTTAAAAGTATTTCAGGAATCGTTTTGTTGCTAATTGCAATTTTTATAGGAGGGGCCTTCCTTTCCTATTCTCCATTAGATACCTCTCTAAATACCGCCTCGGAAACTGTAACAAATTTATTTGGAACCTATGGTGCTTATTACGCAGATTTTTTCTATCAAATATTTGGTAATATATCCTGGTTTTTTATAATTGCATTATTTGTTTTTAGTGGAAAAATAATCTTTTTAAAAGAAAATATTTTAAACATCTCATCATTTTTACTTCTTTTACTTTCTTTGTTATTGTTTTGCGTTTCAATTCAAAGTTTTTTTGATAGCCAAGTTTCTTTAGAAAATTATAATTCAATAAAAACAAGTTGTGGCGCTATAGGGTTTGTTTTTGCTCAAAAAATCTACTCTTTAATGAAAAACAACAATTTTTTGCGATATTTTTTTCCATTAATGCTTTTAACTTTTTTTATGGCTTTTCTTTTATGGAAGCATGTAATAAAACTAACATTTAAAGGAATTTTTGGCT
Source organism: Holosporales bacterium (assembly GCA_031290075.1). Taxonomy (GTDB): domain Bacteria; phylum Pseudomonadota; class Alphaproteobacteria; order BNTO01; family BNTO01; genus JAITOG01. The sequence goes on from JAITOG010000054.1 coordinate 3,848, forward strand.
TTATTATAAAAGTATTTTCTGAAATTCAGAAAATCCTTAAAAAACTTAAATTATTTAAAAACGTAAAGGTTAAACCAACATCTCAATTTCAAAGTGCAGACACATTTTTAGCAGAAAATGAGACTTCTTTAGAAGGTATTAACCCTTCAGATTTTAATATGCCAAAATCAGGAAATTTGAAAAAAAATGATTTTTTGAAGCCAAAATCTGGAATTTATAAAAAGCCATCGGTGGAACTTTTAGCTTTAGTAAAAGAAGATGTTTCTGAAGGATTAACAAAAGAAACTTTATCTGAACTTTCAAAGTCTTTATTAAATGTTCTTGCTGAATTTGGAATTAACGGAGAAATTGTTGGAATTTTGCCTGGCCCAGTTGTAACAATGTACGAATTTCGCCCAGCTCCAGGAATAAAAACTTCAAGAGTTATAAGCTTAGCAGATGATATTGCAAGGTATATGAGTGCACTGTCGGCGCGTATTGCTACAATTCCTGGAAAAAATGCAATTGGTATAGAACTTCCCAATAATAAGCGAAATACTGTGTTTTTGCGCCCTTTACTGCAAACGTTTGCCTATACGCAAACAACAGCTAAATTGCCGCTAATTTTAGGGAAAGATATTTCCGGAAAAGTTGTTATTGTGGACCTTGTGAAAATGCCTCATCTGCTAGTTGCAGGAACAACAGGATCAGGAAAGTCTGTTTCTATTAACACAATGATTTTATCTTTGGTGTATAAGTTTACTCCAGAGCAATGTAGATTTATAATGATTGATCCTAAAATGCTAGAACTCTCTGTTTATGATGATATCCCTCATCTTTTAACACCAGTTGTTACAGATCCAAAAAAAGCAATATTTGCCTTAAAATGGGCAGTTCGAGAAATGGAAACGCGTTATAAAGCAATGTCTCGTCTTGGAGTACGTAATATTGAAAATTTTAACCAAAAGATCATAACAGGACGGCAGAAAGGCGATGTTTTCACACGTCGTGTGCAAACTGGGTTTGATCAAGAAACAGGGAAGCCGTTATTTGAAGATCAATCTTTAGATTATCATGAGTATCCGTATATCGTTGTGGTTCTTGATGAAATGGCAGATCTTATGTTAGTTGCTGGTAAAGAAATTGAATCTGCAGTGCAGCGTTTGGCTCAAATGGCTAGAGCTGCTGGGATTCATCTTATCATGGCAACGCAAAGACCATCTGTAGATGTTATTACAGGAACCATAAAAGCCAATTTTCCAACACGTATTAGTTTTCAAGTGAGCTCTAAAATCGACAGTCGAACAATTCTTGGGGAACAAGGAGCAGAGCAATTATTGGGACATGGAGATATGCTTTATATGAGCGGAGGAGGACGCTTGCAGCGTGTTCATGGACCGTTTGTTTCAGATAACGAAGTTGAGATTGTTGCAAAATACCTGAAAATGCAGGGAGAACCGGATTATGTAGATGGTATTACGGATGAACAGCAAGAGGAGGAGTTCGCAGAAGAAGAGCGCAGCGGAGTAAAAGATGACTTATTCCAAGATGCTGTAGATTTTGTGCGAAGAGAAGGACGCATTTCTATCAGTTTTATACAAAGGCAATTTAGTATAGGATATAACAAAGCAGCGAAACTGGTTGAACAAATGGAAAAGCAAGGAATCGTAACCCCACCGGATAGAACGGGAAAACGGGAGTTATTATAACTCAGGCCACCTTAATTTTCTAGTGCCGAGATCCTTATTTGAAAGGGAAATTGTGAACTAGTTTAGTCTATACTGGGGCCTTACACCCCTGCATAAAAATATCTCTTATAAATCCCTGTTTACAAGGATCAATTTTTTTTAATAGTAGAAAACAAGCCTTTTATTTTTTTGATAAAATATATTTTATTAACTTATTT
>JAITOG010000008.1 GCA_031290075.1 Holosporales bacterium
GGAATGGTTCAATTTGGGAGCAAATTTAGTGAATAGTAAATTCCAACAGAAAATCCCTCTTCTCAGGGGGATTTTCAATTTTTTTTAAGTAATAGTGCATTTCTGTTTGTTCAAGCTTAACCTCATTAGCAATTCCAAATAGCATAACAAATTTGACAATTGGCAGAGTCTTCCAATTTTCAAGTATTAAATAACTGTGTTCACATTTAACTTTTCGGCCTTTGAAGGCTCTGCAGCGCAGAGGCCCAAAATTGTAAAAATCAATTAATGAACAGGGTTAATGTGTAGTTTTCCTGTAAAACCTAGCACATTTAAATCGAAAATCAGTTATTTAAGTATTCAATTTATTAGCAAGAGTTATGCATAAATTGCGCAAAGATGCCATAACTTCTGGTGAATTTCTCTTTAACAAAAATCTACCGACTTATCTCATTAATGTGTATGTCCAAGGATTTTATGATAATTCCAATATCTGAAAAGCTGGAGCTAGAAAATATTTGTTCCAAAGCCTGTGCAGCATTCGTACTTGCTCCATTTATTTTACAACGATACAACCTGTCTGTTTCTTCTGTAACCAGGAACATTCCAAACTCTCCTCTTGGACTTTCAACTGAATTATAAATTTGCCTAATCGAATACTGGCCTTTATTTATCTTTCCGTTATCCTCAATTAAATATTGATTTTCATATATATTAAATTCACTGCTTTTTAATAAATTAATACATTGCAAAAGAATATCTAAACTTTGTTTTATTTCTTCTATTCGTATATAACAGCGGCTATACACATCCCCAGCGTCGCTTAATGGAATTTCAAAACTAATCATGTTATAAGCAGAATTAAAATTAATTTTCCGAATATCATAATTAATACCCGAGGCTCTTGCGTTAGGACCAGATAAAGAAAATGCTTCTGCTAGCTTTTTACTAATTGTACCAATATTAATTGTTCTATTTTTAAAAGCTATATTTGACATAATCTTTTCCATTTCAAAAATTAAAGATTTTATATTTATTAAAAATGAATAAATATTATATAAATCATCTATTTCTATATCTTTTTTTACCCCTCCAAGAATTAGTAATTGATAGAAATTTTGTTTTTTAAATATAAGTTCCCTTTTTTTCAAAAAATTATTTCGAAAACGCATAGATTGGACGAAAAAAATAGAAATTCCCGTTAATTTTATAACCTCAGCTAAGCCTATAAGATGCGAGATAATTCGCTCGCTTTCGCTAAAAAAGATTCGGATTAGCTCATCTTTTATTGATATCGGAAGACCTATAATTTTCTCTGCGCCGCTTAAAAGAGCAAGTTCGTAACAAAAAGATAAAGGTTTCCAAATATTTTGGATTAATTTTAAATTATATAATAGGTTATTATTTTCTATAAGTTTTTCTAAATTTTTATATTTGTAATTAAAATTTAACTCTGCATTTTTAATATTGTCTCCATCAGCAACAATTTCTATATAAAAATCATTATTTGTAACAAATCCAACAGGACCATAATTTATAGATTTTCTTTTTTGATTATAATTGCCTATTTGCATTATAAAGTCCTCTTTGTAATGAGTTTACGGAATTTTTTGTTATTTAAAATCTCTATTCCCAAAAGTTCCATAATTTCACACTCTCTATAATAAGCTGATTTATAAATATGTTCTACACTATTAATTTGCCCATTTTCTTCTATATTAATACAAACATTTAAATGATTATTGTATATATTACTCATTATTATATAGTTTATTTCAAAAAATTTGCTTTTATATAATCTTTCTATAAAAACTATATCAATAAGCCTTTTATAGGATAAATCATTATTGTTGTTTAGTACTGTTAAAACTCTAATTAATTGAGAAGATGGAATATGCAAAACTGGCAGAGCTTCATCAATTTCATCGAACTCTATTCCTGTTATTTTTTGAATTTTGGCGTAAATCTCGATCGTACTTTGTACATTTGTTGTGTTGGCAAATTTCATTACAAGAAAAATTTATAAGCAAGCTACTATTAAATACTACTTAAGTAAGCAGATATAATCAATTTTTTGCGCCAACTTTCCTACAATTTAGATTATAAATCCCCTAATGTGTATTAACCCCTTTTCAAAATTTAAGCTTAGAGTGAAGATTAACCCAATAACTCTGCCAAAAATTAGTGCGCCTATACCCAAACCCCAAAAAATTGCGGATTCAAACTTCTTGGGTTTCAAGAATTGGCAACAATTAAAATCCGCATTCTTTGGGGGCCCCAGTATATGTCCAGGATTTGTAATGATTTTAGGAAGAAACGTAGACAGCTTAATTAGAACAGTTATATATTTTTCAGGGTCTTTCAATTTTCAAGTATTAAATGTATAGAATTCCTGAATAGTTTTCTTGCAAAACCTGCCATTTTCCTCCTCTGAATCCCAGAAGCATCGAATTTGGCGGTAGGTTTTGCAAGAGCTTGAATAAAAATTATTATAAATTAACAAACAAGGGCTTTCTTTCTTCTTTGAATAAATCAAGTTCAGCTTTTTCTTCTTCTGAAAGACGTTCACTATATTTTTCAATAAAGCTTTGCAATACTTCAATCCCCGTTTCCGTATAAATTTGCCAACATTCTTTGCAGAATTTAATAGATGAAATATCTCCGTTTTCAATCATTTTTTCCAATTGCCCAACTCTTTGGCTAATAGAAGCTTTATACTCTAGTGTAGAACAGATTGGAGCTATTGAATGCTGCGCGATAATATCATTTATTCTACTTATTTCCTTAAGATATATATTATACCATGATTCATCTCGACGTTCTTGCTCTAAAGCGAGAATTTTAAACGCATTTTCATAAAAATTATTTTGGCTATCACGAACAGTGTGCAAAAATTCTACTTCTTCTTTTGAAATAAAATCAGGTAAAGTAATATTTATCCACGAGCAACATATCAAAAAATACCGATCTTGTTCTCTTTTCCAATCATTAAGACGCTTTAAACATGGATTTGTATCTATATCACACGTTTCAAGGCAAATATAATGTACATTATTATTTGTTTCTGTACATAATTCCTCTTCTTGGAAAATTGTTTCTTCAGCAAAACAAAAATTAGAAAGTGCAACTGCAGCACATGACAAAGTTAATAATAGTTTCTTCATAGAAACCCCCTTAAAAAATTTAAATACTTACATTATTACGCTACTGTGAAAAGGTTAAAAAAAGGTTAACAAAAAATAACTTTTTTTTATGTGATCCAAAATTACAAAAATTACAAATTGCCGGTGTATTATTAGGCCTTTTAGTTCTTATAAAATTATCCATGAAGACAGCTTCTAAATCCCCCTGAGCATATTATTCATTATTTTTTTTTAAATTAAATAAAAAATATAAAATTAATAAATATTTAATATAATATTGCTACGCTTTATATATGAGAAAATAATTTGAATATTAGCAAAATGAAAAAAATATTATACATTATTACTTTAACCCAATTAGCGAATACCTCTTTAATTATTGGTCATCAACGGTCAAATGCGGGTGTGAAGAGTTGGATCGAAGGTGTCGAAGGTTTTTTAATAGAAAGGGGAAAAAGTTTCTCTACAGGAACGCAACAATCGCGCTTTAGTGATCAACAAAAAAAACATCAAACTGATGATTTAACTGAAAAACTTATTCAGGAAAGAAAAGAGGCCCAAAGGGTTTTCGAACAAATTAAGCGGAAAATGGAAAAAATGAATAATAAAGAAGAGGAAAATTCGAAAAGTAAACGAGAACAGGAAGAAGAAAGAAGAAAAACTGAAGAAAAAAAGCTAGATCTAGAAAAAGAAATAAAAAAATTAATGGCTGAAATATCTTCGCTTCAAACGAGTAATAATACTTTAAGTTCACAATGTAGTTCATTACAAATAGAAAAGCAATCTCTTCGTGCAGATATAACTCAAAATAATGAAACATTAGAAGGAAATAAACAGCAGCTTAATCAAGCTAATGAAAAATTAAAACAAGAAACAATGGCTAAAGAGGAAGCAGAAGATAGAGTGCTCCAACTTGAAAATGAACTTGACTTGAGAGAAGCAGATCTTAAAAGACTTTCAAGTACTAACATGCAAATAATAGAGCAACAACAGGTATTACAAAAACAAGTTCAAGATAATGAAATTCAGATGAAAGAATTAACAGATTCAGAAGTAATTAAACTTAAACAACAGAATAATGATTTAGAGGCAGAAATTTCTAAAATGGCTGAACAAATTGTTCAACTTAACGCTAATATTCAACAATTACAACAAAACAATGAGGAAATGAATATATCTCTTGTTTCAATGGAGCATTCTTTGGAAAAATCAGAGGAAGAAGTTGATAAATTAAATGCTGAAATTGAAAGATTGAAAGAGGAAAATGACAAGATTGATATAGAAGATGATAGGTTAAAAAGAATAAATGCAGAACTCTTACTCCAGATTCAAGCTTGCCAATCAGATGTAGCAACTTTACAAGAAGAAAAAGCTGTATTAGAAAAGCAAAATAATTGGTTAAACAGCGAAATTACGAGATTAGAGGAAGAAAATTCAAGTATAAAAGTAAAAATTGCTGAGCTGGAATCAGCGAATATTGATGTAAACCAAAGTATTACGCAATTATCAAAGTGTAATGACGATAATCTAAATAAACTGAGAGAATTAAACGAAGAATTAATAAATAAGCAAGTAAATTTGGATTCTTTAGCTAAACAAAGTGCAGAAAAGGAATTAAATTGTAAACAACGTATTGAAAGTTTGAAAAAAGAAATAAAACAAAAAGAAGAAGAGAAAAAACAAATTCTTGCTACTATTGAAAAGTATCAAGCTATTTTGAAGGATCTCTGTGATAGTTTGGAAATTGAAAGACCTTGAGTGTAAAAAAACTGTATATATCCAAACCCCAAAAAATTGCGGATTCAAACTTCTTGGGTTTCAAGGGATTGGTAGCAATTAAAATCCGCATTCTTTGGGAGCTCCAGTATATTCAGTCTGTGTGCCATGTTTGCTATTTGTCAGATTAATTCAGGATTTTGGTATAATACAATGGTGCAGCCGGCAACCCGTGCAGATGGAACGGATTCCCATAAAGTAGCAGAAAGAACTCCACTTAATAATGCTATTGAATGTGGAGATTATGGCATATTAATTAGAGCTCAGAGACAAAATTTTCAAGATAGTGAAGGCAAGGCCCCGCTTCATTGGGCTGCTGAAAGAGAAAATCTTGAAATTGTTAACGCATTATTACTGCTGGAGCAGAAGTAAATATTATAGAAAATCAGAGAAAAATCCCATATGATCTGACAAATAACGAAGAGATGCAGAAGTTGCTTGAAGTTTAGTTTGTTATGGGGCAACCTAACCACCCGGCGCTTTTTAAAAGCGTCGAGTGTTTTTTAGCTTTTCATAAAAAAAAAGTTGCACGCTGTGTTTGAGAAAGTAAAACATATTTTTATTTATTTTTTAAATAATAATTATTTACTTAAAACTTATGATTAATCTTTCTTTAAGAAAAAATACTTTACCATTTATTTAGATAAGTCTTTTTATATTTAAGGATATGGTAAAACAATTTTTAGAGCGTTTATTAATATTTTTAGAATTTACAGCATTTGTAAGTATTCCTTTAAATACCACAAACATAGATCAAGATATAATCACCAGTACAGCTGATGCACTTGCTCAAATTTATGCAACTTTCAAAAACACAATTGAAAACTACGTACAGGTAGAAGATTATTTATCAAAAAGTTCCCTTACTACTTTCAAAAACACAGAAACTGCGCAAAATAAAAAGTGGTATATAACGGAATTACAAAATCTTCTTTTTGATAGACTTATAAGATTTTATGAATCCGGAGGATCAAGCGCAGAAAAAAAATTAAGAGAAATAATAAAAAATTTAACTGAAAGTATTTTTATATCGAATGTAAAGATGATTAATTTAAATAATATAGTAAAAATGCTGGATACTGAAAGTAATGACTTAAACATTGAAAATGTAGAAGAAAATGCAGAAATCCTAAAAACACAGATAGATAATTTAGGGACAAAAATAAATGAGTTAAACACAAGTATCGTTGAGTCTAATAGAAAAATAGACTACTTAGAAGAAGTAATAACAGGCTTGAATCCATATAACAATATAAATAATTTGGACCTAAATGCAAAAACAACAAGATTAAATACAAATATAAGTGCTTTAGAGTTAAATATAAACACAAAGATAAATATTTTAAACACAGAAAAAGACAATTTAAACACAGAGAAAAATGACTTAAACACAACAATAAATAATTTAAATGAAACTATTGAACAATTGCGAAATCAAGAATTAATAACTACTTCCTTATTTCCAGAATTTTTTATTTTGGAAAAAGAGGAAAAAAAAATCGTGGGGTACTCTGCTTCTATTGATGAAACTCCTAATACCAAGATTTTAGCAAAAATAGAAAATTATTTTCCAGGGGCCATAAAAATAATAGCTCCACTATTTTTGGAAGATTGGATAAAACATTCTTTTAAAAGAGCAAATATTACTATGTTTTTTGATCAAAATTTAGCAATTGACGCTTCTATATCTGAATGTATAAAAAATATTGAAGTAACATTATCAGAAACAATTCAAACAATTGATTCTGACCTTTTTGAAGATATTGAAAATTTAATACTTTCAATTCCTTTTCGTTCTCCTCTTAACTATCCAGAAATTTCTGAAGGAGCATTTGAAAATACTAATTTAATCCTTAGAATAGCAAAAGAATATACCTCTATTGATGAGATTTTAGAAAAATATCCAATGGCAAAAGGGCTTATTTTATCAAGCCCAACAGAAATTGGCAGAATTTACGGATCAATAGAAAAGATTTTCTTAGAAGATGATACAATACCAAGTTACGCATATAACGCTAAAGATCAATTTGAAAATTTTTGGAATACACAGGAAAATTATTTGGACTCACCTATCCAGCTATTTACACAAAGTATAACTCTTGATAATGTAAAAAATTTACTTACTCATTTTCCAAATACCAAAGAAATCAGGCTTCCAACTTCTATAACAAGTATTGATGATGATGCTTTTAAAGACTATATGAATCTGACATCAATAGTAATTCCAGACTCTGTTACTAGCATTGGTGCAAACGCTTTTTATGGTTGCTCAAAACTAGCATCAGTGATAATCCCAAATTCTGTTACTAGTATTGGCGCAAATGCTTTTTATGGTTGCTTAAAACTAAAATCGATAGTAATTCCAAACTCTGTTACTAGTATTAAGGCCGGAGCTTTTTCGGGAGCAAATCTAAAGTCAGCAATAATTCCAGACTCTATTACTAGTATTGAACAAGGTATTTTTGACAGTAATCCAAACTTAAAATCATTAGCAATTTTAGGGCCTATAACAGTACTTCCTCAAACTCTTTTTTATGATTGTAGTAGTTTATCATCGATAACAATTCCCGATTCTATTACAAGTATTACTAACGGGTCTACTAATTTTTATTATAATACACCTTCTTTAAATACAATAAATATCCTTTGTTATGGGGAAACTCCAAATGTTTCCGGATTATTAAATACTTTAAAACATAACCCTAATTTCCCTACAAATCAAATAATGGACTTAAAGGTTTTATTAAGTGATAAAGTTGTTAATCTTCAAAAAGATGCAGGAACATTAATTGATTATATCAATAGTATTTTAGCTATAAATTCAAGTAGTAATGAAGTAATAGCAGTAATATTTACTAAAGGAAGAACTGCTTCATTTACCTTAGACCTTTCAAATACAGATCTTACAAGTACAGAGGGAATTTCTATAGCTGGTAATTTACCATGGAAAATTACCGGAATACCACTTGTACCACCTATATTAAAAGAAGGAGGGGAATTAGAAGATTTAATTTATGAATTACAAACGCAAATTGAAGATTTAACAACAGAAAAAGAAAATTTAGAAGTAGAAAGTGAGAAATTAGAAAATCAAATTGAGGATCTAACAACAGAAAATAAAGATCTAACAACAGAAAATACTAACCTAGCAAGGAGAGTTGCCACCCTGACAGCAGCAAATACTAACCTATCAGGGCAAGTTTTTACCCTAACAACGGAAAAAGATAACCTAATAGAGGAAAATACAATCCTAGAAGAGAAATTTACTGATTTAGAAGATAAAGTTTCTACCATAGCAACTCAAGTTAGTGCAAGGACTACTGGCTTAATAGATCTAGTTGGCACAGCAACTACTGGTTTAACGGGAAGAGTTGGTACTCTAGAAACTCAAGTTAGTGCAACAAATACGGGCTTAATAGCGGTAGTTGGAGCAACAAATACCGCTGGCTTAAGAAGGAAAGTTGGCGATTTAGAAACTAGTGTTGGAACATCAGATAGCGATGGCCTAAGAAAGAAAGTTATTGATCTAGAAACTAGTGTTGGGGTAACAGTTAGTACTGGCTTAAGAAAGGATGTTGCTGATCTAATAGCCGCTGGCCTAATAACGAGAGTTGGTACTTTAGAAACTCAGGTAAGTGCAGCGACTACTGGCCTAATAACGAAAGTTAGTACCTTAGAAACTCAGGTAAGTGCAGCAAATACTGGCCTAATCGCAATAGTTGGGGCAACAGTTAGTACTGGCTTAAGAAAGGATGTTGCTGATCTAAAAACTAGTGTTGGTACATCAGTTAATAATGGTTTAAGAAAAGATGTTGCTGAGTTAATAGCCGCTGGCCTAATAACTAAAGTTGGTACTCTAGAAACTCAAGTTAGTGCGGAGACCACTGGCCTAATAGCAAGAGTTAGTTCTTTAGAAGGGATAGTTGATTTTCTAGCCACGAGCGAAAATCCTTTAACAGGGGATGTTTCTGCTATAGCAGGTAGAGTTAATACTCTAGAAAGTAATGTTGGTACAATAGCAACTGCTGGTCTAAGAGGAGATGTTGCTACTCTGAAAACTCAAGTTAGTGCAACAACCACGGGACTAATAGATTTAGTTGGTACAGCAACTACTGGCTTAAGAGGAAAAGTTACTAGCTTAGAA
>JAITOG010000015.1 GCA_031290075.1 Holosporales bacterium
ATATAAGAACTATTTCGGATCGAAATCATGGTATAGGCTAAATCCGAATTTTAGCGAAAACTTATTCAATGCAGTAGAAAAGGAAAACATGAAAAGGATTCAAAACTATGAAAAAAGGAAGGGCTGGAGATAGAAGAAATGAAAAAATTGTTTTTAATTTTTATACTATTGTTTAATTGTTACATTTCTAATGGGTTATTTGCTGCATCAGATGAATTAAACAAAACAAATAATGAAATATTAAAAAATAAAATAATATGTATAGATGCAGGACATGGGCTAACTTCAAAAAAATATAATGAAAAAATTGCCCCGACTGCTAGTGAAACAAAACCTGCATTTGCTACAGGAACTCGTGGTTCAAAATATACAGAGGAAGAATTAGTGCTTATTGTAGCAAAAAAACTACAGACAAAATTAATTTCAATGGGTGCAACTGTAATAATGACCAGAGAAAATCATGAGACAACTCTTAGTAATATTGAGAGAGCAAAATTTGCCAATGATGCAAAAGCTGATATTTCTATAAAATTACATGCAGATGGAGTAGCAAATAAAAATGCAAGGGGAATGTCTGTGCTAGTACCATCCTTAAAATATGTTAAAGCACCTAATGTAGTAGCAGAAAGTAGAAAAATAGCAGAGATAATTTTAAAAAACTGCCTTGCTACTACGGGTGCACACAAAAGAGGCATAACTGAACATTCAGATATGACAGGGTTAAACTGGTCGACAGTTCCTGTCATATTACTTGAAATGGGATTTATGACCAATGATGTAGAAGATAAATTGTTATCAACCGATGAGTATCAAAATAAGGTTGTTGATGGGATTGTCAATGGGGTTTTGGAGTATTATGGTTTAGAAAAATTGTAGGGAAATATGAAATGTAAAAAAATATATTATAAAATGGTATGAAAATTCCTGTGTAGATTAAAGAATTAAGGATTAACATGGTAATTTGTATATAGCAAATGCCAAAAAATAAAAGTTTATGGAGGAAGCAAAATGGTTGAAATCGGTATTGGGATATTTGCACTAATAGTGGCTATTTCATGGGTTGTTACTCATAGAAATAAGCTTAATAAAGAAGGAATTAAAGAGATGTACGAAGAAAAAAAGCCTGAAATTAAAAAAGCTAAAAAAATGTTTTGGTATCAATTATTAGGCATTCTGATATTATTTGCTATAGTTTTATTGTTCCTTGTGATATTTAATCCATAATAAAACCAATTGACCTGAGGTTGGACAAATTTCTGAGATTTAATGGAATTAAGATTTTATTAAAATAATAATTATTTTTTAAAAAAGTATAGTACCTAAATAATTATATAAAAAGGAGAAGACGAAATATGAAAAAGGGATTAAGAATTTTAGTTATGATAGTAATGATATTAAGTATGACAGCTTGTATAGGTGATAAATCTAGAGTGATTGAGACTGTTAAATCTATACAAACTGATAGATATGAAAGCTATTTCAAGGAGGATGCTTCTGATGTATCTAGAATTTTTGCATGTGTATTTAAGACTATTATTCCAGAGGCTACTTGGAGTGATGCTATTGGAAAAATGAAATGGGAAGTAGAAAGAGTGACAAATGATAAGAATTTCTACATAACAGTTTCATATAAGAATGCTACGATTAAATTTCTAGCTGTATTAAATGGTGATATGGTAACGATACCTAACCTAGATGAAGCTGTAGTATACTATGATGGTGATACTGCAACACTACAACAGTTAGTTTTGGCAATGACTATTTTTGGTAATTAATTCAAATATAACAAGGAGAAATAAAAGTATGAAAAAAATGTTAATGGTGTTGTTGATGGCAGTAATGATGGTGAGTATGAGTGGATGTTTTTTTGATAATACGACGGTAATTGATACGGTTAAAACTATAGAAACTGATAGTTGGTACAAAGGTACTCACAACACGCAATATTTATTTGCATCTATATTTGCACGTATTATTCCGGGTAACAATCGTGTAGAAACACATAATAATGCATTTGCCCATATGAAATGGGAAGTAGAAAGGAAGACAGATAATGAACGGTATTATATCGCAGTTTCGTATAAGGGAGCCATTATTAAATTCGTGGCTAGACGTAGTGGTGATATGGTACTAATAGATGATTTAAGCTCTGCTGTGGTATCTTACAATGGGGAAAGTGCAAAACTAATAGAGTTAATGATAGCGTTTAATTATTAGTAATTATAGTAGATATTAATGAGGGATGGATATTGGGCAAAGTCTTTATAATATGTGGAATGAGTTATAATCAACAAATTGGCAAAAAAATATTAAAACTGGCTTTTAGTATTTTGTTTACGCTGATAACTGTAACAGTATTTGCAGATCAAAATGAAGGTGCTATAGTTAGTACCATTCATATTGCCGCTACAGGTGATATCATGAATCATCACGTAGGACGCAAGAATTTTAACGGATTATTAGATGGTATCGGCAATTTTTTTGATCAAAGCGATTTAGTTATAGCCAATTTAGAAACTCCAATAGTTGCCAGTAGTTTTTCAAATTATCCTCTATTTGGTACCCATGAGAACTTACTGGTTTACTTGCGTGAATTCTTTGGAGATAAACAGGTGGTTCTTGGTTTTGCCAATAATCATTCATTTGATAAAGGCGCAAAAGGAGTTATAAGCACCATTGAATACTTAAAAAGAAATGGATTTTTGACTGCCGGTGCCTATACTAATGTTGATGAATCAGAAGAGATTACACTTTTAGAAATAAAGGGCATTAAAATTGCTGTTCTAGCTTATACGAATTTGTTTAATTTTTACCCAAAAAAAGATAAAAATTTGATCAGAGCTTTAACAAAGGAAAATCTTACTGCCGATATCTCCAAAGCCAAAGAATTAGGCGCCGAATTAATCACTGTCTTAGTACATTGGGGAGAAGAATACAACGATGAAACCAGGAATCTGAAACGAATTTTCTTGATTGGTAAACAGGAGAAGGAAATGGCGTATTGGATGGCAGAACAAGGGGTCGATATCATCATTGGCAGTCATCCCCACATTGTTAAACCTATCGAAATCGTAGAGATTGAATACTTGGAACAAAAAAAGCAGTTCTTAGTGGCTTGGTCTTTGGGGAATCTGACCTCAAGTCAACCGAGAGGACCGAGACGACAGGGAATAGTTCTGGATATTGGCGTCACTAAAGCAAAACACGGTTTTGTGTATCAATTAAAAGAGCAACATACCACCACTGTAAGCAACGGTAAAGTTATGCCAAAACCTGAACCAAAGGTAAAAAGTATTAAAAAATAAAGTTTATGTATGAATCATTTAATTTATTTTTAATATTAGAGGGAAAGTTTATACATAGATAAAAAAATCAAGCTGAAATAGGGTGTTTAGCATTTTGCAAATGCCTAATCTAGCTAAAAAAAGGAGAAGATTATTATGAAAAAATTAATGTTTTTAGTCATGTTCATCATTGGAACCACTGTTTTTGCAAGTTATAGAGCAGATTTAATAAAAAAAATGTCCACAGTAGATAGTAAAATACAAAAAGTATACGACAATCCTAATGCCTCTAATGCATCCATGATAAATGCTTGTGAATCCGGTAGAAAAGCTTGGGATGTTGAATTAAATGCTGTCTACAAACTACTTATGAAAGAACTTTCAAAAGAAGAGCAAGAACTATTAAGAAAAGACGAAAGACAATGGATAAAGGATAGAGATGCAGCTGCCGAAGAAGCCGCAGATGATGCCGGAGGCGGAACAATGAGTTCACTTGCGAGCGTATCTACTCTTTTTGAGGAAACTAAAAAAAGAACTATAGAATTAGCAGAACTTTATGATTCTTTATAAGTATACCTTGTATGGGCGCATGGTTGCGCCCTTTTGTGCAATTGGGCAGGATGTGCAATGGGGTAAGACGTTCAACTGGCAGGATGTTCACTGTGTGTGATGTGTAATGAGGCAGGACGTACAATTGGGCGTAATGTGCACTGGACGTGATGCGCACTGGGAGTGATGTGTAATGAGGC
>JAITOG010000018.1 GCA_031290075.1 Holosporales bacterium
TACCAAAAAATAGGGATATCTGATTTGGTAATAGCGGCATTAGATAAATTGAAATTTAGCGGATGGAATATAAATGATCAGCAAAAATATGAAGAGGAAGTGAAAGAAGTATACGCATATAGCGATGATTTAAAACGCCACGAGCAGGAAGGAGAAGAGCGCGGTCTCCAAAAAGGTCTTCAGCAAGGTCTCCAGGAAGGGGAAGAACGTGGTCTTCAAAAAGGTCTCCAGCAAGGGGAAGAGCGTGGGCAAATTATGGAGCAGATTAGAGGATTGATTGAGAGATTCGTCGATGATGAAAATTTAAAAAAGCCATTGCAGCGCGTCGCAAAACATTCTTTAACGGAAAATTTAGTGCGCGAGGTCTGGAACCAATACTCCCAGTCACAGCCAATTCCACAAGCAAAATCCTGGAAGGAGTTCTATGCCACTTTGTTGCAAAATAATGTTATTTCGTAGTTTAGTTATTTCATAATAATATTGTTTTGTAATATTATTATTTCTCTTTTTATTCCTCGTTTTGCTAATATTATCTTATAATACTATTTCACTAATTGCATACAGATAAAGCACTAACAAGTGCTTCTATCAAGTTATTACTCAATCACAGCGCAAATTCAAATAAAGGCTGAGATGATCTAACATCATTGTTATGGGGTGGAAAGGAAAAATTGTGTAGCAGTTATTTGAAATGGTGCCGATGTCAACGCAATATGGACTAGATCGTCAGCTTTAACACCCCTGCTCAATCAGTTCTGGAATAAATTAAGAGGAAAATGCAATGGTTAGTTACTACTATCTCCATTTAATAAAAGCTTAAAAAATATTCTTAATATCTTCATAAAGAACTTTTCTTTATTATAAATATATATATTGTTATATCTATTATGGATAAGTTATTAAAATATTCAGTTGTTTTATATTCATCTTTTGGTTCGCCGTTTGTATTATCCTTATTGGCCGATGGCGATGACGTACCATTAGATATCTCAGTAATCAATACAAGGCCCTATGAAGGGTGGTACGCAGAAAAAATGCGCTCCGGTGAAGAAGGTTCACCATCATGGGAAAGACCAGTAAATAGTCTCACCGCTCCTGTAAAAGATAATAATGTTCGGAGCAAAATAAAACATTTTGACCAAGGGAGCGACGATTTTCAAGCACGTCAACGAGAAGTCGGTAAGCTCAAACGAGAGCAGGATTTGCGTAACAATCAACAAAGACAATCTTCCAAAAAAGGGCCCTCTCCCCAATCCGCTCCTACATCGTCACCAACAGTTAACCCTGATGTTTCTAATAAAATAGCACTTTATAACCAACTTGGCATAGTTTTTCAACCACGTCAACAAGAAGTCGATAAGCCCAAACAAGAACAGATTGCACTTTCTAAGTACTTTTCGCTGAAAGAAGTTAACCGTGAAAGCCCAATTTATCAAAATGACCTTAGTAATTGGCTCGCAAAAATTAACAAGAATTGCGGGTTTGAAGGACGATTAGGACTTATGAGCGCTCAGGCAATATCTCAAGATAGCCAACCAATAAAAAGTAAAAGAAAAGGTAAGAAAAATAACAGTTTTCAAAATCTCCCTCCGAAAGAACAATTAAAAATCTTCATACAAAACAATGATATACTCGCAGCCACGCTCACTATTACCCAAAAAACACTTGGACTCTTTCCATATTTCTTCAAAGAATTAAGTATACTTTCGAATGAGAAACCTATAACTCCGGTGGGAAACCCTACAACGCAACAACAGAAAAGCCTAGAGAGTATCTGTCTTCCGGGACGCTTCTCTGACAGTAACCTTCAAGCAGAATTAGATAAGGAAAATTTAGGCGGAATTAGTTGGAGTACACCTACTCTTATCTTCTATGATTGGGTTTTCGAATGGCTAGAGGGACGTCTATTGTTTTTTGTCATTTATGGCAACAACCTCTACCTCGTAGTTCCTTCCAAAACACCGGATGTGTATTTGTTGCAAAAGACGGATAAAAGTTGGCGAACATCCACACTAAAAAAAATAGCAATAGCGGCAGGGGCTGTTGGTACTGCCATCGGTGTTGGTATTGCTGCACATTCTGCTTATAAACATTTCTCAGGCCAGAGGCCTGAAGGTCCGAATTTTCCGGGAGGAAATCCTGAGGCAGATCGATTAGCTAGGGAAGCCACAGCGGCATCCGCCATAGAAAAAGGTCCCTCATCCAAAGAGATCATAAATGAAATGGAATATGTACAGCAAGAAGCGATAACCGCCATTAATAATGCATGGTCTGATTTCTCAAAAAACGATAAATCCCAAGAAATAGCAAAAAAAACTACATCTCACATTGATGAAATCGTTAATAATGCAAGAGGAGTACTTCAAAAATCAAAGATAATGATACAACCCGTTGAGGAATTAGCTAATGAAACAAAACAAAAAATAGTAAAATTAGCCAAAGAAGTCGAAACTCAACGTAAGGCCGAAGAAGAAAAACAACTATTAGCCAAGGAGCAGCAAGCCAAGGAGCAGCAAGCTAAAGAACAGCAAGCTAAAGAACAACAAGCTAGGGAGCAGCAAGCTAAAGAGACAGCGACAACCACCATTAACAATGCATGGGCAACTTTCGATGGAAGCGATAAATCTCGGCTAAGTGCAAATAGCGCTATACAAAAAATTAATGGTGCATTTGAAACCGCAAAGTATAATATCAAAACGCTATCCTTATTGAACGAAGTTGAGAATTTAGCTAATAGTACGCAACAGAGAATAGAGAATGTTTGTAGAATCGAAGAAGAACAGGAACAGGAACAGGAACGAAAAATTCAAGCAGAAACATCCTTCGAAAACGCACAGAGATTATTCAGCGACCCTCATAATTGTGCGGAATCGAGCCGTGCTTTAGCCGATGAAGGTTGGTTCAAAAAGGATCCTCAATCTTGGGCGGTTGGTAATATGGCAGAAAAACTTAGTGGTATCATTAGAA
>JAITOG010000035.1 GCA_031290075.1 Holosporales bacterium
ACCATCTCAAGTAGAAGGGCAAAGTTTTTCTTCTGGAACAGTTTCAATGTCTGTTGGCGGAACACAAGCAGTAGATGTTGGCGAACAGCAACATAGTAGTTTAGACATTTCTCATTCAGTAGGATCAGATATTCAAAGTACCGCCCCAGATTTAACTTTAACAACACAAGAACCGATGGAAGTTGTACCACCACGACGAACTTTCCAAACTGTCCACCACCCAGGTACATTAATTACTTCTGGTGCAACTGGGCGTAAATTAGGAACTTCTTTTTCTTCTTTTGAAAAACCAGAAGTAGAAGTAAATTTAAGCGCAGGACCTACTGTTAAAATTAATACTGGAATAGTTCATCAACCTTCAGTTGTTCTAAAAGCACAAAAATCAGCTCCAGCTATTGATAAATTTGGTTTACCTATGGCAATAGGGGGAAGTTTTGCCTTTGAAACTCCGCCAACAAAGACAAAACAAGTAAAAGCATTATTTACTGGAAAAATTACAGAAGAATTTTTACCTGATGATCAACAACCTGATATTGATTTTTTACACCCTCATGGTATCGATAAGAAACAATTTTTTCCACCCCAAACTTTACTTTATTATTTTGCCAATGATAACACTACTTTTTATGATGTTGGGAAAAGTGCTACTCGTTTCCAAGAGCTTCAGGATAAAACTGGAGAATTAGGCCAATTAGAAGCAGTCGAAGTTGAAAGAATTGGACCTTTGTTCAAAACATTTGATTACCCCGATGCCTACACAACAACCCCACCAGAAATAGTAAAACCCCAAAAGCCTGGTGGACATGAATACACATTAACCACAGTGTATGATTCGGTTGTGGATAATCAATCCTTGGCCCATGAACAAACAAATGAGCAGTGAAAAAAAGAATATGCTAAAGGGTTTGAACCAGTAGTCTCTCCTCATAAAGAAAATGTTACTGAAACAGTTTCTGTTAGAGGCCCTAAAGGAAATATAGATACTCCTATAGTGACTAAACCCTATGTGTCTACTCATAAAGATGAAATTAAAGTATTTCAAGCTTCTCAATCGATGAGTGCCGAGGTGCCAGAAGTCCCTAATGCTAGTAGAGGAACGTATGAAGAAGAGTATAAAAAATATGAACCTAGGGTACCTAATAAATATTCAGGTATGGAAGTAACAGCTCTTGGACAAGACGGTCGTCCACTATCTCAATATCCAGTTACTCCAACTGGACGTAGTAAATTGGCAACGTCGTTTGCTGAAGGTACTCATTTTGTTCATTTTAAAACTGCAGCTGAAAAAGAGGCTTTTAGAAAAGCAACTAATTCAACTTCTTTGGAAAAATCATTAGAACAAAGTCACGCCATGCATAATGCATTAGGAATTAAATCACCAGAGGCAGTGGATGTGTCAAGCCTTTTAAGTACTACAACTAGTATTGATCCCGCATCGCTTATTGATGATGACGCGTTTGTACCATTTATCACCCAATCACAAGAAAATCAAGATGACGAAAATGCCTCAGGAATTGGAAGAGGATGGGTTAAGAGGTGATATGGTGCATCATTACAAATCGAACCTACAAATCTACCGCTAGGTAATGAAGATTCACTTACTACATCGACTGATGATGGAATACTAACTCATTCAGTTAATCGTCCAAATTTATCTTTTTCAGGCAGAATAACTGATGCAAATGATTCACCAGTATTTTCTAGTCAGACATCTGTTGGAAGAAATCAACCTCCAGCTCCACCAATGCCTCAAGGATCTAGTGACGTTAGTCCATCAACAGCTCCAATTACTATTCCAGGAACAAGAGGGGCCGAGATTTTTAATAACTTACTTGTAGCTCATGCTAACCAATATCAAGGATTTTATCAAAATAATGGTGGAGCGCATACTAATCAAGTGACGATAATAACGCCTAGCGGCAATGAAGCAATTGTGTATGTCACTGATGAAAAATTACGAGAATTACAACGTAGAAGATCGTAGTTTTGCTAATAATTTACATAATTTTTTAAAATCTTATATAATATATATATGGCAAAATGAGAACTTGAACCATTAGATAGTAGTATTTCTGGTTTGTTAAAAGATCAAAATCACGATAATGTTGTAAGAAGTTTAATGCTTTTTTTTAGAAATGTTGATCCTAAGAGAGTTGATTTTGCAGCGAATAAACTTATTTCTGAGTATCCTTTTTTTAATACTATTGTTGATAAAAATCATTGAAGCGAAAGAAAAGATGAAACCAATATTTTATATTTTTTTGCTGATCAACCCCATTTTAATTCGGCCTTTAATTCCATACCGAACTTTAGCGTTGGTGCACAAGTAAGAATTTTTTCTTTTAAGAACATGTTAGGGTTTTCAGCTAATGCAATGATGCTTGATCCATACGCATTAAAAAATCTTATAGCACATTTTGTTGAAATTTATAATGGAGTTCAACCTAATAAATATAAATACAAGCCAACACATTCAAGGAAATTTTCAGATATTTTAAAATCTGTTAAACATTCATTTAAGCATAGAATCAATTCTTTGTCAACTAAGGGTTTTAATGCCAATGCCTTGGTTTTTCCTGCTGTAAAGTCTACTCTAAATGTACATGCTCTTACTAGCGCATTCTATATGCAAGAAACTTATAAAATAAATCAAATTGCTAAAAAATATAATGTTAGTATTAATGATTTAATTTTAGCTGCTTATTTTCGAACAGTTTTCTCATTGTCTAAGCAACAACAGGCCACCATAAACATAGGAAATTATTTTAACCCGAGAGAAAATGCAACCAATAAAAACTTTTTATCATTTAGCAATCTACAAGTGTTACTTCCTTTTTCATTGGAAGTTAAGCAAAACGAAAGTTTTAATGAAACATTAAAGAAAATAACTGCAATTAGAAACATTATTGAAAAAAATAATTTAGTTGGAGAAAAAATTCACCAAAATCCTAAGAAAAACATTCCTCAACCAGAATATTTTCAATTTATGTCATTAGATAAAAATGAATTGGATGCATTTCACATGTTAGATAATCAAACACAACAGGTATATTTCTTTGCTCCATGTAGAAATGTGCCATACTTATGTTTAACATCTTGTTTATGCAATGGCCAAATTTTTCTTTCATTTATGAATTATTGTTATAATGAAGACGCACAACTTATTAGTTATATTTATCAATGGATTAAATATGAGGTTAGAAATTTTGTTGCATTATCAGACCCTAAATTTTATACTATCTGAAATGAGAAAAACGACTTTAAGGTTTCTTATTCTCCTCGTTACGCTCCTGCTCCAGCTAAAACTGCTCAAACAACTGCTCCCGTTGCTGCTGCTAATGCATCAAAGCAACAAGCAACACAAAAGAATGTTGATACCCCAACTCAAAAACAAAATAATGCTCCCGTTGCTGCTATCAAACAACCAGTGCAAGTACCAGCTGCACCAGTATCAAAACAGTCAACTAAACATGTTGATAAAAAACATTTAGCTACAGTTAAAAAAAGCAAAAAATAATTTTAGCACTCTTCAATTTGCTTTGCTAAATTAATATATAATATTATTATGGCAAAAAAGGATTATTATCAAGTATTAGGAATTGCAAAGAATGCTAGCGGTGATGATATTAAAAGGGCATTTAGAAAAAAAGCAATGGAGTTTCACCCAGATAGAAATAAAGCTCCTGATGCTGAAGCTAATTTTAAGGAGGTTAATGAAGCTTACGAAGTATTAAATGATCCACAAAAAAAACAAATGTATGATCAACATGGACACGCCGGTGTTAATCAACAAAACCAAGGTTTTGGTGGTGGGGGATTTGAAGATATTTTTGCGCAATTTTTTAATCAAGGTAGTACTGGTAGAAATCAAAATGTTCGTTTTTCTTTTGGTGGAGATGATGAAGACGAAGGTGATATATTTTCTGCTTTTTTTGGAGGAAAACAGCAAAATAAAAAACAATCAAACAAATCTAAAATCAGTAAGGATGTTGAGATTCAAGTTGAAATTTCTTTCAATGAAATGGTTAAAGGAATTAATAAAAAGGTTAATTATGAAATAAAAGAAAATTGTAAACATTGTCACGGAACAGGTGCACAAAATCCTAGTGATTTTAGAACATGTAGTGAATGTGGTGGTAGCGGGGTAGTTGTTTCAAGACAAAGAACACCATTTGGTGTTATGCAGCAGCAAACTGTTTGTCCTAAATGTAATGGACGAGGCAAAATTATTAGCGAAAAATGTCATACTTGTGATGGCAAAGGTTATGAACAAATAAAAAAAGAATTAGCGATCAATGTTCCTTCGGGCATTGAAAATGGAAATATTATTAAAATAAATGGCAAAGGAAATGATACACCAAGCGGTACTGGCGATTTATTTGTTCATATTTATGTAAAGAAATCAAGCATCTTTGAACGTCAAGGAAATAAAATTTATGTTAAAGTATTAGTCGATCCTTTAACTGCAATAGTTGGTGGAAAAATTACTATTCCAACTCCATATGGGTTCAAAGATATTGAAATTAAGCCAAGAACTGAACACGGGCAAGAAATCACTGTTAGTGGTTTCGGTATTAATGTAAAAAAGAATTTGTTTTCTAGCAAGGAGGATTTGATTGTAATAATTGTTTATGCAAAACCAAATTATTATGATAAAAGCTCTCTAGAAAAAATTAAACATTTATCAACTATTATAAATGGTGAAGTTGAAGATTATTTAAAAAAAGTTAAAAAAGAAATTGAATAATTTATTCCTTTGTGAATTTTTAAAATATTTTTGATGGTAAAATCAATATTATTTAAAAAAAGTTAGTCACTTAGCACTTTTTGCACATACTATTATGTAGGATATGACGAGAAAATATAGAATTAACAATGCGAGAATTAATAAACGGCTAATAGGCGATGAAATTGAACTAGAGATTATAATTAAAAAGAAAATGAATAAAACGTTAAAAAAAGCTAACATTAGAAGCAAAAAACAAGGTGTTTCTAAAATTGATTTGCTAATTGCTGAATTTAGACAATTTAAGTTCACTCAAGAAAAGTTTAATGACGAACAAAGAAAGTTTAACAAAGAGCAATCAGAGTTACTACAAAAAGTGATTAAGTTGAACAATCTAAAAACTAAATAGCACTACAAATTTTTCCCCCCCCATGTGAAATATAATTAATAATATATTTACATTGAAAAGAACTTTATAACTACATTTATAATATAAATGAATGAAGTTTAATATTAATAAAAAATATTTTTTTGAGCAACTTAAGAAAATTTCATCTATTATTCCAAATTCTTCCCCAAATCCACTTTATGAACAAATATTATTGGATTGTAGTGAAAATCAATTAGATTTGTATGCAATCAATGAAATCATGGGAGTTAAAATAATTGTTGATAAGAATATTGAAATAAACAACTCTGGTAAAATATCGGTTAGCGCAAAATTATTGCTAGGTATTGTTGAAAAAATCAATGATGAAAAAATTTTAA